>CAZSOR010000036.1:13616-22169 GCA_964608395.1 uncultured Pirellulales bacterium | reverse complement strand
ACTTTAACATTGCCGTCACTGAGGACAAGCTCCATTCTTTTTACCGGCAATACGACAGGCTGCATTCCTTTGCCGGCCGGCCGTTTTGGGGCGGGGCTTTTGGCCTTTTGTGTCTGTAAGTCTTTAAGATTAATCTGGACGTTCGGCGTGTCAATCAAGGTTTGACCAAAGGATAAATTGCCGGTCAAAATGGAGCCGTAATGTGGTTTTGTGGCGATTTCCTTGACCTGAACGGAGATTTGGCCGGCATTGTCGTTAAAGCTGAAATCTGCAACCTTGATGCCCTTCAGCCAGCCCATCGAGAGATCGGCAAAGTTCGTTTTGCCGGCAATTGAACCGTTGATTTTAGCTAATATTATCTGACGGCCCTTCCCGGATGAGACGATTGCGGGTACAAGCAAGAGCACGAACACAATCAGAATCACTAACAGTGCCAATGCCAGCTTGAGCAGCCTTCTGCCGGTCTTTTTTTGTGGCTTGATTTTTGTTTTGTTTTCTGCTCGCATCGTTTTGACCTCCAAAATTAAGTCAGTGAATATTGGCACAAAAGCATAAGGACATCAGACGCCTGACTTGTGTCTTGTGAACTTATGATTTGTGCGTTTTTTGACAAAATCAATCGAGCAATATTTCATCCGACTTGTTTTTGATCAGCCCGTCAACTTTGTCGGTGTACTGCTTGGTAATATCATCGACTTGCTTCTTGCCTTTTTCGAGGTCATCTTCAGTGCTGAGTTTGTCTTTTTGCTGCTTTTCGAGATGCTTGATTGCGTCTCTTCGTATATTGCGAATACCAACCTTTGTCTGTTCGCCGGTCTGTTTGGCCTGCTGAACGAGCTGTTTTCTTCTTTCCTCGCTTAGTGCCGGGATATTAAGTCTGATTATTTTTCCATCTATAATCGGCGCGATGCTCAGGTCGCTGGCCTTGATTGCTTTTTCGATTTCTCTAATCGAAGCGGGATCGAACGGCTTAATCACAATCATATCCATTTGAGGCGTTGCCAGGGTTGCCATCTGCTTCAATGGCGTAGGCGTCCCGTAAAAATCAGCCCTGATGTTTTCGACCAGTCCTGTTGCGGCTCTACCGCTGCGGACAGCTTTTAGTTCGTCCTTCAGGACTTCGACGGCTTTTTTCATTTTAGATTCGGTGTCCGAGACTATTGATTTGGTAGGCATCTTCAACCTCATTTAGTTACTATTTTGGTACCAACTTGCTCGCCACGAAGAGCCTTCGTTATGTTGCCCTTCTCGAAAATATTCAAAACAATAATCGGGATATTGTTGTCCCGGCAAAGACTTATCGCTGCATGATCCATTATTCTAAGTTTCTTTGTCAATACCTGGTCATAAGATAATTTCTCAAAGAGCCTTGCGTCCGGATTTTTTTGGGGGTCATCACTGTAAACTCCCTGAACTTTTGTCGCTTTTATAAGCAGGTCTACGTCAAGTTCCGAAGCCCTCAGAGCTGCGCATGTATCGGTAGTAAAGAAAGGATTTCCTGTTCCGCCCGCTAATATCGCTACTCTTCCGCGTTCGAGGTGTCGAATGGCCCTTCTGCGAATAAAGCCCTCGCACATCGCTGGGACGTCTATTGCGCTGAGGACCCTCGTTTCCTGGCCGAGCTTCTCAAGCGTTTCCTGGAGCGCACAGGCATTGATAATCGTAGCCAACATCCCCATATAGTCCGCGGTATTCCTGGGTATATGGCTGGTCTTAGAGAAGCTTTGCCCCCTTAGAAAATTACCTGCTCCGACCACAATCGCAACCTGCGGCCCAAGTTTGCAAATCTCAGCGATTCTCTCTGCAATTGACTGAAGCGCAGCACCATCGATCCCGAACTGACCCGCTTTGCAAAAACTTTCACCCGAAAGCTTCAACAGAATGCGATGATAATTGCTCTGAGCCATTTTTATATCTCGTGAAGGGCATCTCGTGTCTCGTTTCACGAGGCATCCTAGTTATCCGACTTCAAATCGGACGAATCTTTTTATTTTTGCCTCACCGCCGGCTTGTTTGGCCGCTTCAGCAAGGACCTGCTCGACGGACTTACTGTCGTCTTTGACGAAAGGCTGCTGCAGAAGGCAGTTCTCAGCAAAGAATTTCTTTATTTTGCCTTCGACAATTTTATCTATGATATTCGCCGGCTTGTTCTTAACCTGCTCGGCGAAAATGGCCTTTTCCCGCTCGATCGTTTCAGGATCAATCTGGTCTTTATCAAGCGCCATGGGCTTGGTTGCGGTTATGTGCATAGCTATGTCTGAGGCGGTTTGCTTTAGTACGTCTCCGGCTGCGATGGCTTCGTCGCTGGTCTCAAACTGGACCATTGTGCCGACTTTTTCATTGAAGTGAACATAAGTGCTAATCAGTCCCGGGCTGTCGAGCTTGTATTTGGCGTAGTCTCCAACCTGGGTTTTCTCGCCGGTTTTACTGACTAATTCGGTCATAATATCACCAAATTTTCTGCCGTCGGCAGAGGTCTCAAGAACATTCTCAATACCTTCGTCGGCCGGGCAGGCCAGGGCTACGTCGGCCAGAATTTGTGCCGTCGCCACAAAATCGTCGCTCTTGGCTACAAAATCCGTCTCGCAGCAAAGCGTTGCCAAGGCCGCCATCTTACTGTCGGGGCTGATTTTGCTTACGATCAGTCCTTCGGAAGTGTCTCGACCGGCACGCTTTGCCAGGGTCGCGAGGCCTTTTTTTCTCAGTAAATCCATTGCTTTCTCGACATCACCATCCGTGTCCTGAAGGGCTCTTTTGCAGTCCATCATTCCCTGCCCGCTCATCTTCCGCAGTTTCATAACCATCGCTGCTGAAATCTCAGCCATCTTAAAAACTCCTATTCTCTTGTGCTTCGTGGATTGTTACTCGTATTATGCTAACCGGCGGTAGAACCGCCGGCTAAATACCTAAGGACTATCTACTATTGGCTATTTGCCTTTTTACCCGGGCTCCTGCTGTTCGGCGGCTTGGCTTTCTTGCGAAGGTGCGTCTGGAATCTGTACTGGGCTTTTCTCAATCGCTTTCGTTGCTTGAGGTTTTTCTTCACTGGCGCGGGCCAGTGCCGGTCTCTTTGGACGGACGCGTCTCGGTCGTTGCGGCAATTCCTGATGAACTGCAGTCATCGTTTTGCCAATCGCTACAGCATCAGCCAATTCGTTGAGTATCAGATCGACCGCCCTGATCGAATCATCGTTTGCTGGAATCGCCACATCCACCGTGTCAGGATCCGAATCGGTATCGAGAAGTCCTATGGTAGCAATCTCCAGCTTTTTGGCCTCCCGAAGAGCAAGATATTCCTTCTTCGCGTCAACTACGACGACGGCACCCGGCAAACGGGACATATTCCGAACGCCCTGCAGATTAGCTTTAATCTTTCGCATTTCGCGTTTTAGCCTCGATGCCTGCTTTTTGCTCTCACTATCCAGCGTTCCATCTTCGACCATGGCTTCCAGCTGCTCCAGTCTCTGTAGTCGGGAGCGTATTGTTCTAAAATTGGTAAGCATACCGCCAAGCCATCGCTGGGAAACATAGTGCATCCCGCACTTTTCAGCGATAGATTCTACAGCCTTTTGGGCCTGACGTTTTGTGCCTACGAAAACGACGTCTTTGCCGGAAGAAACTACTTCAGCAAGAAGTTTTTTAGCGATTAGCAGCCCTGTTAAGGTTTTTTTGACATCGATGATATGGATATTGCCGCGTTTTGCGAAAATGAATGGAGCCATTTTCGGATCCCATCGGCTCACGCCGTGTCCAAAATGCACCCCTGCGTTAATAAGTTTCCGTGCCAGCTCTTTAGCCACAAAAGATCTCCAAAAAATTTATAAAACTTGACCTCATACGCTATATACAAACAGACAAAGCAAAGAAAATAATTTAAATCCATCAATATGTCAAGAGTTTATGTTAAGAATTTTTCTAAGATATGGACGAATTTCTCAATTCGCCACAGGTAGGAGAATTATCGCGGTTATACCAATTGGAATTAGTTCTTGCACCGCACAGTCATTCCCGCGAAGGCGGGAATCTAGTTTTTGTCCCGTTCCGGAGTCTTAGTAAAAAGTAAACCGCTGTTATTGAGCAATATTCCATCACTATAAGCGTAAATATTGAATACAATTGGTATTAGACTCCGATTATATGCGAAAGTATAAGTGCTCCTTGGAAGGTTCACTGCTGGGTGCGTTTTGACGGCCTTTCCCAGAAGCGATAACCTGGATAAGGATTCTCAATACCAGATTGTAATGATAATATTGGGCTCGATTTTTTTGGACTGGATTAGGCCCGTAACAACATTTGTTCGTTTTATTGTAACATCCGGATTTTCATTCAGCCATCTGGTGATTTGCTCATCAAGAAAATTCAGAGCCCCGGGGTGCAATTTTGTGAAAAAGGTCTTTACGCCCACAATTCGGTCGGTGGGAGCAATTTTTTCCGTCGGTTTTTTTGCCGCTGGCTTAGGCATCTCAATCTTCGGTATTTGGACAGGGCTCGTGCCGCCCAGGTCTAAAGGGGCATGTGAAACACCTTTTTCGCCCAGGTCGGAATCGTCAAATGGGATTGATTTGTCGATATCATTGTTAATAGGGGCTGGTTGATTGAGAGGATTGTTGATATTTAAATTTTCCATAGAGTATCCCTTCATCAAAGATTTAGATTTAGCAATATCACCCGGAAATGAAACGGTTGATTAACAGACGACAACGGCGTGGCTTAGCCGGATATCTCATTTGTCTGGTCTATTTCTGTAAACTTTGTCAGGCTTTACTCTCAGCCTTATCCTCTTCGGCCTTTACATTATCAGCTTTTTCCGCCTTTTGGGCAGTGGGCTGCTCGGTTTGAGATGCTGATTTTTCAGTCCTGGCTTCGGGCTTGTTCGGGCCTTCTTTTTTGGCATCTTCAGCGGCTTTGATCTTTGCTTTAGCTTCGGCTTTAGCCTTATTAGCCTCTTCCTGGGCTTTTTTAGCCTCGGCAATTGCTTTGTCTGCAACTGCTTTGGCTTCTTCGGCAGCCTTTGCCTTTGCCTGAGCTTCGGCGTTTGCTTTTTCGGCGTCGGTCTTAATCTTCTCCGATTCGGCTTCCATCTGAAGTCGCTCGTTCTCTGCTTTTTGGGCTCGTTCCTCGGCTTCTCTAATGTCGATTCTGGCCTGGGCTTTTTCTACTTCGGCCTCAAGACGCGACTGTTCGGCGTCCTGGACTGTCTGATCGCGTGCCTCATCACGAGCTTTGAATCCAAAGGGATCCGTGATCATTTCACCCAGGCCTGAGGGGGTATCCGGTTCGTGCTTCCTTTGGACCTCTTTCATTACCTCTTCCTTTGGTCTTCCATCGGTGGAAATGGTTGGAGTGAGTATGAAAATGGTCTCGACCGCACGGCTTTCGGTATCCTCGCTGGAGAACAGAAAGCCGAGAATCGGGATATCTTTCAGAATCGGAATGCCGCGAACCACCGCGAACTCTTCGTTTTTCCTGATTCCACCGATTATGAGGCTTTCACCCTGTCTGATACGGTTCTCTTTATTATCGATTTGCTTTTTTGTAATGATTGGTACTTGCTTTACACCTTCGGGCGTGTTCTTTGAACCGAGTGTAATGGATGTTTCCAGGCCGATGTAGCCGTCTCCGAAGACGTGGGCGGTGATTTCAAGCGAGTCAACTACATCTTCATATGTAGTACTTGTCTCCAAATAGTCTGATATCGTGGAGCGCATTGTGGTCCGGTCAATCGGAACCTTCTGCATTGATGAGACTTTAGCTGTTCCGCCGTTGACCACTTCGAGCGTCGGATTCATCAGAATTTTCAAGTAGCCCCTCGACTCGAGCAGGTCGATTAACAGCGTGAAGCCATGGCCTGCTTCGGCAGCGTTCAAATACCCAATGTTAAGACCCATTCGAGATCGTGCCACTTCCCTGAGCGAGGCCCCTGGAAACGCGGGAAGATATTCGTCGTCCTGTACCAATTGTCGAACATCAGCTCCGAAAGCCGTCCCTGCGGGATTCATCACGATCTTCTCACCGAACAGGTTGTCGATTGCTATAGTGGTTTCACGGTCAAATGTCATATCCGCATAAACCTCTGAGATCAGACAATCTATCTTGATCTGAACCGGCTTAACATCCACCTGATGGAGAACGTCCAGTACCGCCTCGGCGTCTTCACGAGCTGGACATCTTACTATCAACTGGTTTACGGCGGGATTGCTGCTGACAGTGTAGTCAACCAATTTCGTTTCTTTGCCTTTTTTATCGAATAGCTTTGTTGCAAATTGTTCATGGATAATTTTTTTTAAGTTATCCGATTCATGGTACTTGCAGAAGTACGATAATCTCCACTCCGGTGTGCCACCTACTATTTGCTGAGAGATTTCGGGCGGTTCTCTATAAATATCGGGTATAGGGACATTCGGTTCGGGAGTAACATTAATCTTCAGATCACGGAGGGTGCGCTTGACTTCTTTTTCCGTATCTGTTTGGGCGGAGATGCTCCCCCATTCTCCTATCCATAGTAAAATTGCCGCAGCTACAACTACAATCAGCCGATGATTACGGACTTCTTTTTGGTTTCCGCTGCTGCTCATAATATTTTGAATCGCCATTATAACTACACGCTCAATAAGCGGAATGCTGCCGTACATTTCCGACCTGTTTTATAGACGGAAACTCTCCTTATTATATTGCATATATTTTTATCGTCAAGTATATTACGATAGAATTAATGAAAATGTTTCTTTTTTTGGGGGCAAAATTGCGTTTTTCTCTATTTTTTGGGTTTTATGGAACGAAAAAGGCAAAAAATCACTGTCGGTTTTGTCTCTTTAGGCTGTCCGAAAAACGTGGTTGATAGCGAAAGAATGTTGGCTGAAATTGTCCAGGCGGGTTTTCCGATAACTGATGAGACTGATAATGCCGATATTGTTGTTATCAATACTTGTGGTTTTATCGCCCCAGCCGAGGCTGAGTCACTCGAAGCGATAAGACACGCGGTGGATTGTAAGCTTAGTGGTGCCGTAAAAAAAGTTGTTGTTGCCGGTTGTCTCGGCGAAAGATTAGGAGCGGAGCTTCTCGAAAAGGTAGAGGGTATTGATGCTGTTGTCGGCCTCAGTCAGCGGGATAATATTGCCAAAATAATCGAAAAAACTTTTTCTTCCGATATCGGCGGACGTTGCGAAGACTCTTATTCAAACCAACAATTGTCTCCAATTAGTGACCGAGTTGTAGATGACAGATGCAGATTACTTATTACTCCGCAACATTGGGCGTACCTGCGAATCAGCGAAGGCTGCAATCACCGCTGCTCTTTTTGCACGATACCGTCAATAAGAGGCAGGTTCCGAAGCAAACCCATGGAGCTTGTTCTCGCCGAGGCCGAAGAATTAGTTTCCGCCGGCGTGATCGAGTTGAACGTTATCGCACAGGACACAACATGCTACGGGCACGATTTGAAAATAAAAAATGGTTTGCCCGTTCTTCTGAAAGAAATCGAGAAAATTACCGGTCTGGCATGGCTTCGGCTGATGTACCTGTATCCGACAGGGATTGACGGCGAATTGATAGAGGCCATTGCGAAAAGCGAGAAAATCGTTCGCTACCTTGATGTCCCGCTCCAGCATGTAAACGATAAGATCCTTAAGTCGATGCGCCGGCCCGATACCAGGGACAAGCTCCAGCGCCTGATCGAGGATTTGCGTCTTGCTATGTCCGATATTGTGCTGCGAACAACACTGATCGTCGGCTTTCCGGGCGAAACCGACCGGCAGTTCGAAGAGTTGATGGACTTTGTCAAGTGGGCGAGGTTTGATGCCCTGGGCTGTTTTACGTTCTATCCCGAATCAGGAACTGATGCCGCCGAATTGCCCGACCAGGTCCCGGACAAGGTCAAACAGCAGCGTCTCGATGAGCTTATGCTCACCCAGCAGAAAATCGCATTTGCCCGAAACAAAGACAGAATCGGTGACAACGTTACCTGCCTGGTGGATTCGGTTGACCGTGACAGCCTCGGCAGGGGACGCTATTACGGGCAGGCCCCAGATATCGACAGCATTTGCATAATAAAACACTGCTTGGCAAAGCCGGGACAGTTCGTCGAGGTAAAAGTCGTTGGAACACAAGATTATGATTTGCTCGTTAAGCAGATTTAGTATTGAATTTTGTCGCTAAATACGTAAACTTTCAGATTATGTTAAAGCAGCTTCCGAATATTCTGACTATGGGCCGGCTGGTTTTGACCATTATCTTTCTGGTTATGATTCTTATGGCCCCGCAGTATTACGCCGATGGTGAAGTGCCGTTTCCCGGCTTTCTCGATGTCGCCTTCATTCTCTTTGTGATTGCCGGCCTGACCGATATCGCCGATGGCATAGCGGCACGCAGGTTGAACGTAACCAGCAAATTCGGGCGAATGGTCGACCCTCTGGCAGACAAAGTTCTGGTCTGCGGGGCGTTTATTTGCTTTGCAATTATCGGTCAGCCAAAATTTTTCGGCCTGGGCACCGGTGTCTTAACCGCGATTCACTGGTCCGTGGCAGGCGTTTTAATCGCGAGAGAGGTTTTCGTCAC
>CAZSOR010000036.1:2066-13516 GCA_964608395.1 uncultured Pirellulales bacterium | reverse complement strand
CCGCGATTCACTGGTCCGTGGCAGGCGTTTTAATCGCGAGAGAGGTTTTCGTCACAATATTGAGACACATTGCGGAATCCCGCGGTGTCAATTTCGCTGCGACTGTGTCCGGCAAGATCAAAATGTTCCTCCAATCGTTCGCCATAGGCACGGTTATAATCAAAATGGCCCACGTCCAGACCGCCGCATGGGGATACTGGTTCGCAACCGTGGTTTTTACACTGATGCTGGTGGTAACGGTCATCTCAGGCATCAGGGCTATCCAGCGTCCGCACGGCTAAAAAGCAATATAAAGGAAAGAGGCTCATGAAAAACCAGGCATTTTATCACGTAACAATATTGGTAGTCTTCTGCGCAGCCGTAAGTCTGTTCGCAAATGCAGCCACGGCAAAGGATGAGTTCCTTCCCCCGATTTCCGATGGGAAAATATGGAAACTCGCCTGGAGCGACGAATTCGACGGCACTCAAATCGACCAGTCCAAATGGGAAATACTCGGCGATTTCAAACGCCGGGACGGCTTCTGGGTTAAAGAAGACTCTTATCTGGACGGCAAGGGAAACCTCCTCGTCCGCACGAAAAAGGACGGCGAGCGATACACCAGTGGCTCCCTTCGCACCAGGGGTAAATTCGAGCATAAGTTCGGCTACTGGGTCTGCCGGAGCAAGTTCCCCACGCAGGAAGGTCACTGGCCCGCGTTCTGGATGCATGCCAATACCGTCGGCAAGATCGGAGACGAAGGCAGGGACGGCACCGAAATTGACATTATGGAAAAGCCCTGGCGCGAGGACAAAATCACGCAGAACCTGCACTGGGACGGATATGGCAAAGAGCACAAAAGCGCAAGTAGCGGGGAAATAACAATCCCCGGCGTCAGTCAGGGTTTTCATACGTTCGCTTTGCATTGGACTCCTAAGCAATACGTTTTCTACGTCGACGGCAAAGAAACCTGGCGCACCAGCGCCGGCGGCGTCTCGCAGGTGCCCCAATACATAAAGCTCACCGAGGAAATCGGCAAATGGGGCGGCGACATAACAAAGGCCAAACTTCCCGATTATTTCGTGGTCGATTACGTCCGCGTCTACGACATGGTTGAGCGCGACGATGCGACGGCACGAAAAGAGCTCATCCGCAAAGCCGTGGACGTCAGACCTTCGGCCCGGCAGCTCGTCTGGCAGCAGCTTGAGTTCATCGGCTTTGTCCACTTCGGCGTCAATACCTTCACCGGCAGGGAGTGGGGCACCGGCGAAGAAGATCCGAAAATCTTCAATCCCGAAAAACTCGACACAGACCAGTGGTGCCGGACGATGAAAGCCGCCGGAATGAAACAGGTAATTCTCACGGCCAAGCATCACGACGGTTTCTGTCTGTGGCAGACGCGATATAACACGCACTCGGTCGCATCGAGCACGTGGCGCGACGGCAAAGGCGACGTGCTGCGCGAGTTGGTCGATTCCTGCCGTAAGTACGGCCTGAAAGTTGGCGTATATTTGTCGCCCGCCGATTTGTACCAGATAGAAAATCCCGATGGTCTTTACGGCAACCTTAGCGAATATTCCGAGCGCGTAATTCCACGCCCCGTGCGGAGCCGGCCATTTAAAGATAAGCGGACCTTCAAATTCGTCGTAGACGATTACAACGAGTATTTTATGAACCAGCTCTACGAACTGCTCACCGAGTACGGGCGGATCCACGAGGTCTGGTTCGACGGCGCGAATCCCAAACCCAAGGGCGAACAGAAATACACCTACGCGCACTGGTACGAGCTTATCCGCACGCTGCAGCCTGGAGCGGTGATATTCGGCAAAGGCCCCGATTTGCGGTGGTGCGGCAACGAGGCCGGCAATGCACGGGCCGCCGAGTGGAGCGTTATCCCCATCGATGCCCCGCCGGATAAATTCACCTGGCCCGATATGACGGCCCGCGACCTGGGCAGCCTCGACAAACTGAAGGCGACTCTCGACAAAGGCGGTTACCTGCACTGGTATCCCGCCGAGACCGACACGTCCATCCGCCACGGCTGGTTCTGGCGCGATGAACAGCAGAAAGTCAAGACCACCGAACAAATCCTCGATGTCTGGTTCAACTGCGTCGGCGGCAACTCGGTTTTCCTGCTGAACATCCCACCTAACAGCGATGGTCTGTTCAGCCCGCGCGACTGCAAAGTGCTGACCGAGGTCGGCCAATACCTGCGCGAGACGTTCAAGACCAATCTCGCCGCCGGCGCCAAAGCGACCGCCTCGGCCACAAGCGGGCGCAATTTCAGAGCCGCAAACGCCCTCGACGGCGATACAGGTAACTGCTGGATGCCTCCCGACTGGACCACCGAGGCAGAGCTGACAATCACGCTGGCCGGCGAGAAAACCTTCAATACCATAATGTTCCAGGAGCAGCTCCGCGGCTTCGGCCAGCGAATCGCAAAATTCGCCGTCGATGTGCAATCCAGCGGTAAATGGCAGCAAGTCGCCGAGGGCCAGACCGTAGGCTACAAAAGAATCTGCCGATTCCCCGACGTCACAGCAAAGAAAGTGCGAATCAGAATCTTAGACTCGCGCCTGTGCCCCACAATCGCCAACGTCGGTTTATTCCACGCCCCGCCGATTCGATAGAATCCCGTGCCGAGAGAATACAGATTGGCTTTGAATTGGCTTTGTTTTTTCGTGCCCCGCAGAGCGGTTTATTGCCATAACTTCCTTTCAAAAAAGACTTTGCGCCAATTATACCCGCCGGCAAATTGGCTTTGTTTTTTCAAATCGTTTTTCAACCCCCAGAAAATCTGGGGGCTAACTAAGATTGGCTTTGTTTGGCTTTGAATTGGCTTTGTTTTTTCGCCGTCTCAAAGCATGGAATTCTTCATAATTACCTTTCATATAGATACTTAAGCTCGTTTTGCCCATTCGCAAATTGGGTTTGTTTTTTCAAATTAAGCTCAATTTTTCGTCGTTTTCTACTCTTTTTCACCTGTTTTTTTCATTAATCTGCCTTCTGCTTCTTCGTTTCCACTCAGGACGAGTATACTATATACGAATTAACAGCCGGTTTTACTCTCATTTTACCGTTTCCCTTTTGCCTTTTTACTTCAATATCATCTTGTTATCTTATCTTTTTTATTCTGTATTCTATTCGTTATACATTATACGAACGGCAATCCAAAAAAGCGGGCAAATTTTAATAAATCTCCGTGAGACGGCGTTATCTACCGCAGAGAACTCCGAGGACGCAGAGTAGGAATCAAATAATCAATAGTAAATCGTAAATAGTCAATGACAAGGTCTCCGTGACTCGCCGCTGGTTACTGGTTCGTATTGCGTATTCTGTAGAGCATTCAGCGGACAAGCATAGCCGGAAGCAATTAATCAGGCCCGATCTTCTTAAGGCCCTTAATCAAAAGGACTATGAGCTATATATTGGAAATAAACATTGTCATCGCTATTTAGTGTGTAGAAAGGGCAGGTTTCCGCCACGAGGCGTCCTACGTAAGCACCATAAGGCGTCCCGCCGCAAGGCGTGCCTGTCGGTACTTCCGGGAGAGCCCGTAGGACTGTGGACTGCCCCACCGTAAGGTGTACACAAGGGAATGCGGTTCGGATTACGTGGTATTTATTGATGGAAACGATCTTGGAGGAAAACAATAACGGGCACTCGACATCCCTAATAAATCCGATTATATCAAATCTTCAATGATTCTTTTCCCGTGCACAACGGTAAGGATATGTATTTCAGAAGCGAGAATCTCGTAAATAATTCGATACTGGAATACGAATATTTCACGGATGGCTTCGTAGTTCTTCTCCGGCACGACACGGCCGAGTTTGGGGAATTTTATCAGCTTCTCGGGAGCCTGAAATATTCGCTCAACGGTTGATTCGGCATAAATGCTTGAGTCGCGGCCGATGTACTCTGCGATTGCTTGAATATCTTCAATCGCCTGAGGTGACCAGATCAGTTTGAAATCCATTTGGATAACCTGGCTTTAGCCTCTTCGTGAGAGATCTCTTTGCCGTCGCGTATGGCTTGCTGGCCCTTCTGGATTTTATCTAACACATATAGGTGATATTGGATGTCTTCGGCCGTGCTGTCATCCGGAAGGTTTTGGATCATTTTTTCTACATTTTGCTTTAGTGATTTCATAACAAATATTATAACTCAATGGACACAAAATATCAATCAATTTTAATCCTGTCTGAACAATTTTATCCCGGCCCAGGGGCAAGCCGAACAAAAACTCCGATTAGAGGTAGAATATGATCTGACAATATTCTGAAGTATGACAAAACTGTCTGCAAAACTTGCTAATAGATAAGTTGCAAAAAAGATATGACTCCAATTCTCCCCAATAACATCCACTTCGCTCACTGCGTTCGCTCAGTGGCTGCCACCCGTCACCCGTCACCCGTCGCACGAAACCATCGTCTGAAATCCGACATGATTCTATTCTATTCGTTATCGGTGTGATTCATCGCACCCTTAGACAATCCGAAAGATCCGCTCGCTTACAAAAGAGATCAACCAGATACCTTTGTCAAATGGATTATTGCTTAGATCGAGGGATGCCGATAGATCTTTAATTGAACTATCCCAGGCCCATGGTACACCTGATGTGTCACGAACAACAAGAGCAGTATTAGGACCATAATCCTTATTGAGCTTTGGCTGAATCCTTGACCTAGCCATATAGGACACATTATCTTGAAGACAACTTACGGATTCGAAGATGCTCTCCTCTCCTCGTTTGACCGCTTCCAAGTGACGCTTAAGTTCCTCAGGACTTCTTGCATTTGAACGCCCGAGAAGGGCTTGAATATCCTTGGGACGATCCTCAGTCAGGGTAATTTCGAGTCTAAGTTCATTGCCAATTTTGTCATGGCATATGAAATCTGGTGCATCTGAATGTTTAGTAATTTCATACGAAGAACTCATTTCAGAATTGTAGAGCTTAAGGAATTTCTCTGCTATACTCCGTTCAATTGCCTCCTTCTCACTCAAGTTGTTCCTTTTCATATTAATACCCCAACCAAACTTTTACAAGCGATATGTAATCAACATCTCCCACAGTAGTATATGCCGTCCGAGTGTATTCATGTCTGCATTTCGCGATTTCTTTCCCTGGCACTCGACTCTAATTTCTCAGGTTTATTGTTTGATGATACACGAGAATAGGCGTTTCTTGCAAGTGGAAATTAGAGTGAATAAAGGCGATTGTTCGGAGTTGTGTTTCTCTGACAGGGTGGCAGCCTCAAAGCCGTAGGCTTTGGGGATGGTCGCGATCAGAGGCGGCTGAACAGCATGTAGGATGGGCAGGTTCTGCCCATGCGGTTCGAGACACGTGTCATTTTCTTAGTATGAGTCGATAAATTCCTCTGTCACTTCGAGCGGATCGAGGGCGATTTTTCTGAAGATTTCTTTTTCCATTTCTTCTATCATCGGGTCGACTCTGGCGATGTTGATTTTGCTTTTTGCCGCCGAGCCGTGCGAGAAAACATTTCTTTTGTGACCTTCGGCGAGCCTTTGCTTTAACGGCACAATTTCATCGTGCATTACCCTCATGTCGGCGTAATAAAGCAGTTTTTCCTCCCATGTATCGGGGCGGTCTTTTTCATCGAGCATGGCCATGTATCGATGCCGCTTAATCGTCAAAGCCAGCACCGGGTATCGCTCCTTCAATACGTCATAAGCAGCGTCTTCATGGGTCATTGCCTTGTATTTCGCGCGCAGTCTTTGCCATTTTGCTTTTTCTTCTTCGGGAAGATTCCGCTCGAACAGGTGATAATCCGATTCCGGAAAATCAAAGACCCTCATCATATCGTGCAGCAGGCCGGCCCTTTCCAGAAGCTCGACATTGATCGCTGCGCCATTTTCGTTGAGCCTGTGCGCAAGGAAGACGGCCAGCTTAGCCACGGCCCGGCAGTGGTTTACAATGTGCGGCGGAACATGATATTCCGCTAAGAGAGCGAGGCACTCTTTACGCGTTGGAAGACTGCAATCTTTCATCGATCATCTCGGCGACTTTTTTTCCGGATACGAGCATTCCGCCGAAGATCGGGCCCATTCTCGGCAAGCCGTACACGGCGCAGACGGACATGCCGGCGACGTAAAGGCCCGGGAAAATCTCGCCGGTCTTATCGACGACGCCCGCTTCGGCGGCCTCGACGTCCATGAAGCTCTCCTGAATGCCCTGCGGCAGGAGATTCGGCTTTCTCTTTAGCAGCATTTTCACCACTTCAGCGGGATGGCCCGTCGAATCGATAACGTATTTCGAAGAGATGCAGAGCGGATCGACGTGCAGCTTTGCCAGTGTGATGGCCGAGTGATTGACGACCACGCCTTCGACGGCGTCGGATTTGACGATGACATCTTCGGCCTCGGTAAGGTTGAATATTTCCAGCCCGGCCTTCTTCGCCTTAAACGCCAGGGCGGTTGCGAATTCGATCGAGTCGTATATGTACAGGCCCTTCTGCTTCTTTGAGGTCATCTCGAACTCATCCGGAATCTTGCTGCTCTGGGTGACGACGACGTTATAGCCTGCGGCCCCGCCCCAGATTCCGCCGCCGGTGGTGAGCTTTCTTTCGAGCAGGGCAGTCCTGTATCCGGCCTTGGCAAGATAGTAGCCCGCCGTAAGGCCCGCAGGCCCGGCCCCGACGATAACAACATCATTTTCAAGATGCTCTAAAAGTTTTCTGTTATATTCCTGCGCGATGACTCTGGTAATTTCTGTCTCTATCACTTTCGTTCCCTTTCATTTGTGATGAGCTAATAGCTTATCTTAATATTATCATTTTGCCAAAAACAAAAAGCACTCCTGCAAAAGAGTGCTCGATAAGTAAAAAGTAAAAAGTAAGGAATTCCAGGTTACTCTTTTTTACTTTTTCCTTTTACCTTTTTACTTTTTTCGCCTTCCTTCGCGGGCATTGTCCCGAGCAGGTTCATAGGGTCATTTCTCAGCTTCAGGCCAGCCCCGGCCTTCCGCTCCCCTGGCCTATCCATACTTTTCAGGGCGGATTTTAATCTGTTTCGGCAGTCGCTACAAGATTTTTTTTGGTTTTACCGATAAACACCTAATCTGTTCATTGACATAAGTTATCCTTTAACCTATCATACAAATGTTAATCATAGTTAGGAAGGATGGCCTAAGTTATGTCAAGTAAAGGATTTACGCATCTTCATTTGCATAGTCAGTATTCGCTGCTGGATGGTGCTATAAAATACGATAAGCTGCTCAAGCGTTGCAAGAAGCTCGAAATGGAGGCTGTGGCGGTTACCGACCACGGCAATATGTTCGGTGCCGTTGAGTTTTATACAAAGGCTCTCGCCGCTCATATCAAGCCTGTGCTCGGCATCGAGGCTTATATTGCGCCGGGCAGCCGGCTCGACAAGACGAAAACGAGCATCTCCGATGCGGCGTATCATTTGATTCTTCTGGCACAAAACAATGCCGGCTATCATAATCTGCTCAAATTGACAAGCGCAGGCTTTCTTGAGGGTTTTTACTATCGCCCGAGAATAGATAAGGAAATCTTAGCGGAGTTTAACGAAGGCCTGATCTGCACCTCGGCATGTATAAAAGGCCAGGTTGCGGCTGATATTGCCAACGGCGATGAAAAAGCGGCTCGCCTTACGGCGGAAAGTTATCTCAAGATCTTTGGGCCCGAAAGATTTTTCATTGAGATACAAAACCACGAAGGCGACGATCCGAATATCCGGCAGGGATTGATTGACCTGGCGAAGAAGATGGGCATCGGCCTGGTTGCGACGAACGATGTGCATTTTCTTGAGCAGGACGACCACGAGGCCCACAATTGTCTTTGTGCCATAAGCACCGGCAAGAAGTTCGATGACCCCGACCGAATTATTTATCCATCCGACATTTATTTTAAGAGTCCCGCTGAAATGCGCGAGCTTTTTGCCGGAACGGCCGAGGCCTGCGACAATACACTGGCAATTGCCGAGCGCTGCAATGTCGAGCTTGATTTGAAAACCCGTCACGCGCCACGTTTCGAGCCGCCGGACGGTTTGACGCCGGAGCGATACCTTAACGATTTATGCTACGAAGGCGCCAAAAAGCGATACGGCGAGATTACCGACGAGATAAAGGCCAGGCTCGACAGGGAGCTGAACGTCATCGAATCGAAAGGCTTCTCCAGCTACTTTTTAATCGTCTGGGATTTCTGCAGGTATGCTCATGAAAACAAGATTCCCATCGGTGCCAGGGGCAGCGGTGTCGGGACGCTGGTCGGATACTGCCTCGGCTTGTGTGACGTCGACCCGATTCGCTACGATCTGCTCTTCGAGCGATTTATGGACCCTCATCGTAATGAAATGCCCGATATCGACATCGATATTTGTCAGGCTCACCGGGCAATGATTATCGATTACGTCCGGCAGAAATACGGGCACGTAGCACAGATCATTACATTCGGAACGATGAAGGCCCGTGGGGTTATTCGTGACGTCTGCAGGGTGCTCGGCGTGCCGCTGGTAGAAGCCGACAGACTGGCGAAACTTGTGCCGTTCTCTCTTGATATGACACTCGAAAAAGCGATGAAGACCGAACCGGAGCTGGAAGCCGCCTACAAACAGAGCGAGGAGACAAGAAAGGTCATCGACATCGGCCAGAAGCTCGAAGGTCTTGCACGTCACGCGTCCGTGCACGCTGCCGGCGTTGTCATTGCCGATGAGCCGCTGACTAATTTCGTGCCCTTGTATAAGGCATCGGGCTCCGATGACATTGTGACCCAGTTCGAAGGGCCGATGGTCGAGAAGGTCGGCCTGCTGAAGATGGACTTTCTGGGCTTAAAGACACTCAGTGTTCTGGAGCGGGCCTGTCAACTGGTCAAGGAAGTCCAGGGAGTAGAAATCGACCTTGAAAAACTCGATATTACCGATGCGAAGGTTTTCGAGCTGTTCTCGGCGGGCAATACAAAAGGTGTTTTCCAGTTCGAGTCCGGCGGGATGCAGAACCTGCTGATGAAGATGAAGCCCGACCGGATCGAGGACTTGATCGCCGCCAACGCGCTCTATCGCCCGGGGCCGATGATCCTGATTCCGGATTACATCGACCGCAAGCACGGCGCGAAGTGGAGCCTGCCGCACCCGATTATGACGGAGATTCTGGAAGAAACGTACGGCATTATGATCTACCAGGAGCAGGTGATGCGGATATGCAACCGTCTGGGTGACATACCGCTGCGGGAGGCTTACGCTCTTATTAAAGCGATAAGCAAAAAGAAAGCCAAGACCATCGCCAAGGAGCGGGAGCGATTCATCGCTGGCTGCGTCGATAAAGGCCTGAGCACCGGGCAGGCCGAACAGATTTTCGAGCTGATCGAGCGATTTGCCGGCTACGGTTTCAATAAGAGCCATTCGACACGCTATGCCTTCATCGCATACCAGACCGCTTATATGAAGGCCCTCTGGCCGGTCGAATTTATGGCTGCTCTTCTGACCTACGAAATGGACAATACCGAGAAGATCGTCGATTATATCGCCGAGTGCGTGCAGATGGACATCAAAGTATTGGCTCCCGATATTAACGAGAGCGGTGTGGATTTCACGCCGCTTTACGAGCAGCAGAAAGACGAGCAAAAAAATGCGGGTGTCATTCGTTTCGGTCTGGCCGCCGTCAAGGGCGTCGGTGAAAAGGCGGTTGAGCAGATTATCGCCGCTCGAAAAGAGGTCGGCAGGTTCCAGAGCCTGTTCCATTTCTGCGAGAACGTGGATTTAAGAGCCGCCAATAAGCAGGTTCTTGAGGCTCTTATCAAGGCCGGTGCTTTCGACAAGCTCGGCGGTGGCCGGGCGCAGATGATGGCCGGTCTCGAAAGGGCGATGGAGAGCGGGGCGGGCCTGCAGGCGGACAAACAGGCCGGGCAAATGAATTTCTTCGGCCAGATGGCCGGGGGAAACGATTACTCAACAGACCATAAACGCCTGCCGGAGGTCGTGCCCTGGCCCGAGCCGAAAATGTTAGCTTACGAAAAGGAAGTACTCGGATTCTATGTCACCAGCAATCCGCTCAGCCATCATGCCGAGACGATAAATATTTATTCCACTCAAAACAGCTCGCAATTAGCCGAGGCCAACGGCGAAAAGCAAATCGTCATCGGCGGGATGATAACGAAGATCAGATACAACCTGACAAAGACGGGACGAAACGCCGGCTCGAAAATGGCCGTCTTTACACTTGAGGATTTGCAGGGGCAGGTAGAAGTGGTGATGTTCCCCGATGTGCTGAATGAATTCAGCGATGTTCTGGTGCAGGACGCTGTCGTTTTTGTAAAGGGCAAGCTCGATTACAGAAGGGAACGGCCCAACGTCCTTGCTTCCGAGCTGATACGCCTCGAAGATGTCAGGGAGAAACTGGCCGCCAAGGTCAAGATAGGTCTGGATGCCAGGCAGGTCACCAAAGAAAAGGTGGCGATGATAAAAAGCATCTGCCGGCACCACAAGGGCAGAAGCCCCGTTTACGTCGCCGTACGAACCGAAAAAGGCAGGGTCTACGCCGCCGCCGACAAGGAACTGAGCGTCAATCCCGACCTCGACTTCTGCCGGAAAATGCGCCAGTTGGTAGGCGAAGAAAACTTCCAATTGGCAAAATAAATCCCAGCGGGGTCATCCTGAACGAAGCGAAGGATCTGGCCTGTCATAAATATGAGGGAGATTATTATATGGCTGTCAACGTGAGCGAGTGGAAAATGAGCCACTCGATATTTTATTGTTCTTGACGACGTGTAGAAATGACATAATAATAGCCCCTATTGCCGGAAGTAATCCCGGTTACTGATGCCCATTGGATTTTGTGTGAGATTATGTTGACGGAACAAGAAAAAGAATCCCTGAAACAACGGTTAGTTGGCTCTCTGAAGACGGAAAGAGAGGTATGCCGGATTGTCGTTTTTGGTTCGTTTGTTAATTCGGCCGATCCGCATGACATGGATGTCGCTGTATTTCAGGATAGCGATGAGAAATACCTTCCTCTGGCGATGAGATATCGCAGGAAAACTCGTGATATTGCCCGCATAATACCTATGGATATCCTGCCCTTGAAAGCCGGCGTTCGGGGCGAGATTTTCATGGACGAAATTGAACGCGGCGAGGTTATTTATGAAAGATCAGACGAAGAAGTGGCTTGAGCCGGTAGGGTGTGCACCGCACACCGTTTCCTGGAGTATTTACGCGAGGGGCACTTATTCGGGGAGCTTATTAAGGTGTGCAATGCACACCCTACCAAGCTGGTAGGCGAGGATAACTTCCAGTTGGCAAAATAATATTTGGCGGGGGCATTGTAGTTTTAGAGAAATCATAGCGGGCCATTATATTTTTCTGACGGCGATGGTGTAGATTGGTCTGTTGTCTTTGATGTATTTTCTCTCGAAATTTGTGCCGACCCATTCTCCGGATTCGGCGCCGGCGGGTTTGGCAAAATCTATTTCCTCTAACGCATCACTCCGGGCGGCTA
>CAZSOR010000036.1:0-1966 GCA_964608395.1 uncultured Pirellulales bacterium | reverse complement strand
GCGCCGGCGGGTTTGGCAAAATCTATTTCCTCTAACGCATCACTCCGGGCGGCTAAAACCATTTTTATCTGCTCGAAATAATCGGCGTGGTCGGTGGCAATACGTAATTGTCCGGCGGTCTTCAGGCAGCGGAGAAGATGCCCGGTGTTGGCGGGGCAGACAAAGCGTCTTTTGTGGTGACGTTTTTTGGGCCACGGGTCGGGGAAGTAGATGTGGAAACAATCGACCGAGTCATCCGGCACCGAATCGGCCAGAAACTCGGCGGCATCAGTGCGGATAATCCGCACGTTCGTTAGATTCCACCGGCCGATTCGATCGACGGCGTGACGATAGTATTTGCGGGCCCATTCGATACCGAGGAAGTTGTCACCGGGTTGGGCCGCTGCCTGGCCGAGCAGAAAGGTCCCTTTGCCGGCACCGATTTCTATATGAACCGGGCCGGGACGTCCGAAAATCCGGACAAAATCAATTTTGCCGTCCAGATCTTCGGCTTTCAGCGAAATTCCAGGAAAGTCCTGTAAGATTCGGGCCATTCGTTAAATCCGTTCTAAACAACACACATCAAAATAGTAACGAGCATCGACAGACGCCATTATACCTGAAAACGGGCGTTTTAGCGAAGTTTGAAACTTTTTTCCAGTTTTATTGCTATTAAAGTGCATGCCGGGATTGTTCGATAAGAGGCTGTGAACTCAATTGTTGGCTGATGCGTATTAATTATAGGACAGAATCGCAGAAGCCAGGGAAGGAAGGCTGAAAATGATTCTACAGTTGGTCAAATCACGCCGGAAACAAATCATCATCGATATCGATACGCAAAAAGACTTTCTATTAGCGGAGGGCAAAAACTGTATAAGAAACCACAGGAGAGTTCTGGCGCATATTCGCAGGATGATGGCCTGGGCGAGATCCCAGAATGTCCCGATCATTTCGACTGCGGAGGTTTACCCCAACAATAACGGCGAAAGTGCCGTCGGTTACTGCATTGACGGAACGGATGGCCAAAAAAAGATACGCTACACGCTTGTTAAAGACCGGGTAAGTTTTGCGGCGGACGGCAATACGGATTTGCCGAGGGATATGCTCCGGCGGCACAAGCAGGTCATTCTGCACAAGCGATGCGTCGATCCGTTTGATGAGCCGCGTATTGACAGGCTGCTGAGCGAGGTGCGCGCCAGTGAGTTCATCCTGGTCGGAGCCAGCCTCGAAGGCGCCGTTAAAATGACGGCACTGGGACTACTGCAGAGAGGCAAGAAAGTGACCATCATAATCGATGCAGTGGGTACACATAACAATAAAGATGCAAAGCTGGCACTTCGCAAGATGGAGACAAAGGGGGCTAAGCTTATCGAGACAAAGAAGCTTGCCGGGACGTCCCATCTAAAGCGGGTTGGTATATGCAATTGTGAGAGCTGCCAGGGTCTCGCGCGGAAGGCGTCGGGCAATAACGGCGAGAAAAATTAGCATCTGAACTTTTTTATATTTAACTTTCGGCTTATTCAGACCCCTGTCTCAGGGGTCTTTTTATATCAATCCAACCATATTGCCATGTAGAATAGTGTAAGTATCTCAAGCCCGGACTTTTGGCGTTTCTACGCGAGGATTTCTCCGGGATTTTTCTTTGGGTTTGGTTAATTTCTCTGGCACTACATAAGCTTCTGTTTTGCAGAGGATTGTGTTCTTTGTCATTGCGAGCGAAGCGAAGCAATCTCAACCGTTCGCAGGATTGAGATTGCCACGGCCACATGCTGTGGCCTCGCAATGACGATAGGTGAAATTCCAGACTTTGAGAGCGAGCGTTTAAGAACGAAAAATCGCGTGCCGGAAAATCTGGTCGCACCCTTTTCTTTTGCGTTCATTTTTCATCATTGACATCGTCTATTTTGCGTTATATTTATGTAGAGATTTCATGTAATTTATGGAAGGAAATTATTATGAGAAGATACGCCGCATTTCGATTTTCAAA
>CAZSOR010000035.1:11898-22214 GCA_964608395.1 uncultured Pirellulales bacterium | reverse complement strand
GCGGGCTGGCAAACTTCGGCTGCCGCTAACTGGAAGGTTCAATCCGGCCGGATCGTTGGAACCGCCAGCACAAACGATAAAGGCAGCACGCTCTGGACCGAAGCGATACACGAGAACTACCTGCTGGCGATAACGTTTCGGGTGACGTGGCCGGTTCACGCCGGCATCCTACTGCGCGGCACCGAATCCAAAATTTGTCCTGACTTGATTGCGGTGACTTTTTCTTCACGATTGATAATTTTGAGATGGCTGTAGCTGCTGGGCTTCTTCACAATAACATCCGATATTATTGACTATTAAAGTCTCTATTCTGTCCCGCCGAATACACACCCAATTTTGAGACCGGTCTCAATGTGGTTTATTCACAATATAAGGTGGATTAAAAGGCCGGAAAGAACGAAAAAATATAAAATAATTTGAAGAAATATGGGGTCTTGAGTGTATATTGTTGTGGAAACAAAGTAAAGAAACTGCGTTTGAATCGAAAGACTCTGCTTTTGGAGCCAAAGAGAGTGACGAGCGTGTGCCAGGAAGAAACAATAGTTTTGCAGCGTTGCCAGCGGGGCTCGTCAGAGGCTTTCGAAGTTCTCGTAAACAAATATATGAAAGACGCGTATTTTATTGCATTAGGTCTTGTGGGTAATCGCGAAGATGCGATGGACCTGTCACAAGAGGCCTTCGTTCGAGCATACCGGCATATCAAAGATGTCAAGCCCGGCCGGAAGTTCTTTCCCTGGTTCTATCAAATATTGAAAAACCTGTGCATCAGCCATCTAAGAAAACGAAGGTACAGACGGGCCAGCTCTCTCAATTCGGAGGACTGTCCGGAAGTGGCCTCCACGGACGATTGCTTTTCGCCCGAGGAGGTGGCAAGCAGAAACGAGATAAAAGACAAAGTCTGGCAGGCAATCGGAAAGCTGGACGAGAAACATCGCGAGGTGATTATATTGCGACACTTTAAAAACATGTCATACGACCAGATCGCCGAGGCCCTGTTTTGCAACAAGGGCACCGTGACGAGCAGGTTGTACTATGCCCGCAAGAGACTTGAAGAATTATTAGGCACGGGAAAAGGAGGTTTTATCCATGACATGCCATGATTATAAAGACCTGTTAATGGGCTACCTGGACAACGAACTGAGCGACGAGCAGAGAAATCGGTTCGAAGAGCATTTGGCCGGGTGCCCCGAATGTGCCGGCGAGCTTAAAGAGTTCCGGAAACTCAAAGCGATAACCGACGAAGTGACTCTGGTCGAACCCGAAGATCGGATATGGCAGGACTACTGGAACGGGATCTATAACCGTATCGAGCGCAGCATCGGGTGGTTAATATTTTCAGTAGCTGCAATCCTTCTGACAATCTACTGCGGCTTCAGGCTGATAGAAACAATCGTCACGGATGCCACTGTTGGAATGCTCTTGAAGCTCGGCCTGCTTGCACTTATAGTAGGGCTGGCGATATTGTTTGTCTCAGTGTTACGGGAAAGAATTTATTTCTGGAGTAAAGACCGGTACAGGAATGTAAGGAGATAAAGCGATGCTTTTGTCCACAACTGATACGATTCATGGCAAGAAAATTGTAAGGCACATCGGGCTTGTTCGGGGAAATACTATCAGGGCCCGTCATATCGGCAGGGACATCATGGCGATAATTCGGCACATAATCGGCGGCGAAATAACCGATTATACCAAGATGATGGCAGAGTCCCGCGAACAGGCTATCGACAGGATGATAGAAGACGCTCAAAATCTCGGAGCCAACGCTATTGTGAGTATGGGCTTTTCAACGCAGATGGTAATGGGGGGAGCATCGGAGATTTTAGCTTACGGCACTGCTGTAGTCGTAGAGTGAGTTTTCAAGTAAGCAATTGCAGTTTTTCATGGTTCTTACGAAAGGAGACCAAATGGATGCGATAAAAGATTTTTTGAAGCCGGAGTTGATATGGTTCCTGGTAGGACTTGTACTGCTGGTTTTTGAGTTCATTATGCCGGGGCTGATTATCGGCTTCTTCGGCGCAGGCGCCTGGATCGTCGCGATTATCTGCCTTCTGAGTGCTTATGTCACCGGCTCAATAAACGCCCAGTTGATCATATTCATTATTGCTTCGGTGCTGTCACTGTTGTTGCTTCGGAAATGGCTCAAGGGGATATTTATCGGGCATGTCAAGTCAAAACAGGATATGACCGAAGACCTTAACGAGTTCATTGGTGAACGAGTGGTTGTCAAAACGAAAATTACGCCGAAGGCCGGCGGCAAAGTCGAACTTCACGGCACAAACTGGGAAGCTGAAGCGGATGAAGAAATCGCAGAGGGAACTGTCGTTGAGATTATCGCAAAAGACAACCTGACCCTGAAGGTCAAAGTAGTATGAAAAACAGAATTGAACGACCGGTCGTTAGTAACAGTTAAATTAACAGAAAGAACAAAATACAAACCATTTTATTACGAAAGGAGATAGCCATGTTAGCAGCATTACCGGCAGGATCTGTGTTAACAATCATTCTTGTAGGAATACTTCTATTCGCGCTGATCATTTTCTTCAAGACCATAAGGATAGTGCCGCAGAAACAGGCATACATCATCGAACGGCTCGGCAAGTATTCGAAAACGCTTGAGGCGGGATTCCACATACTAACGCCGTTCTTTGACAGGGTTTCATACAAACACACGTTAAAAGAGCAGGCAGTAGACGTTGCGCCACAACAGTGTATTACGAAGGACAATATTGCAGTCGAAGTTGACGGCATCCTGTATATGCAGGTTGTCGATCCCAAGAAAGCCTCGTATGGAATAAACAACTATCAGTTCGCATCCGCGCAATTGGCCCAGACGACCATGAGAAGTGTAATGGGTAAGCTCGAGCTGGACAAGACTTTCGAGGAAAGAGAGACGGTAAATAGCGCGATTGTTGATGCCGTGGATAAGGCTTCAGACCCGTGGGGAGTTAAGGTAACGCGATATGAGGTAAAGAATATCCTGCCGCCCCAGAGCATCAAAGACGCGATGGAAAAGCAAATGAGGGCTACGCGGGAAAAGCGAGCAACTATTGCTGAGTCGGAAGGTGACAGGCAGGCAAAGATCAACCGAGCCGAAGGGGAAAAACAACAGGCGATTGCCCAGTCCGAGGGCGAAAAGCAAAAACGGATAAACGAGGCCGAGGGCCGAGCCATCGAAATCCTGAAAGTTGCTGAGGCAACGGCAAACGGGATTCGGGAGATTGCTTCTGCGATAAATGAAAAAGGCGGAGTCAACGCTGTAAACCTTCGCATTGCGGAACAATATCTGGACGAGTTCGGCAAACTCGCAAAGACCAACAACTCGATTATAATTCCTTCGGATCTTTCCGACATAGCAGGCATGATTAAGGCGGCGGCGTCAGTGATAAAAAGCCCGACCGAAGCTATGGGCCAGACAGAAATTGGATAACGATGCAGAACACGCTGTTTTTACATGAAGAGATTTTGCTGCTGGCCCTGCGGGATGAGGAAGGTACTATTGCTTCCGGGACGATGTACCAGTACGCAATCGGCGCAGCGCTGCTGGCCGAGCTGTTATTGAGCAAGCGTATCGAGGTTGAGCAGTCCGGCAAGAGAAAGCTGGTCAACCTTATCAGCACGAGTCCTCTCGGCGAGCCGTTGATTGACGAATGCCTCGAAAAAGTCAGCAGTGCGAAAAGACGCGCTGTGCTACAGACGTGGGTATCTCGCTTTGCCGGCATAAAAAACCTCAAACACCGCGTAGCCCAACAACTGTGCAAACGCGGCATATTAAGGGCCGACGAAGACAAAGTTCTGCTGCTCTTCACGCGTAAAATCTACCCGGAAGTTAATCCCGGACCGGAAAGGGAATTGATTAGACGGCTGGAACATGCCATATTCACCGACACCAGAGATATTGATCCCCGTACTGTTGTCCTCCTATCATTGGCCAACAGTACGGGTCTTCTGAATGTAGTCTTCGATAAAAAGAAGCTGAAAGGCCGTAAAGCCCGTATTAAGCAAATCGTTGACGGAGAGATAACGGGAAAGGCCGCAACTGAGGCCATCCAGGCCATGCAAGCAGCCGTTATGGTGGCCTGTATCATGCCGGCTGTTATGACTACAACCATAAGCCATCATTAAGCATACAATCACTATGGTTAAGCCTTGTGATGTGGGCAGGAGATATGCGTGTGAGTTTATTTGAAGGAATTTGTGTACTTAACTAATCGGGAGACTTACAATAAACAGGAGATTTACGATGAAAAACATAACCGCATGGATTTTAGTAATCGTCTTGCTCGTAGCATGCGGACAGACTAAGAAATTGGACGCTGCGGCGCCAGACGTCGATATTTGGAAGGCGGCAGCGAGCGGTAACATCGCAGCGATTAAGCAGCATTTGGAGGCGGGTACAGACGTCGATGTCAAGGAGCCGCCTGGAGGCGGCACGCCCTTGCTGGTGGCGGCGACCTTCGGTCAAGTCGAAGCCGTAAAATTCCTGATTGAGAAAGGAGCCAATGTCAACGCCAAAAGCAACGACGGAGCGACGGCCCTGCATGGGGCGGCCTTCTTCTGTCATACAGAGATCGTCAAACTGCTCTTGGATAAAGGGGCAGAAGCGAATGCGAAGAACATCAGAGGCGAAACGCCGCTTGATGCAGTAGCGAGCCAGTGGAATCAGGAGTTGGAAGGCATCTACACGTGGTTAGCGGAACTCTGGAAACTCCAGTTGGACCTTGAAAGAATAAAGGCTACTAGGCCGAAAATCGTCGCGATTCTGAGCAAGGCTTCCCATAAAAGTGCAGAGTCGCTAGAAGTGGCAGAGGTGAGGAGCACTGGTTATAGAGGGTCTTATTTCGTCAATGGTGAAATCCATGTCAACACGTACGGCACGTCGGAAGGCAAACCACTGACAAGCGGGCACCAGGACTTCAAACCGTCCTGGTCGAAGACCGACGATATGCTCGTCTTCTTCCGCAGATTGAAGGATGACCCTGTCGTTACCAATTGGAAGACCGCGATCTGTATCATTAATGTGGACGGCATGGGCTTTCATCAGTTGACTGACGGCACACACACGGATTTTAACCAAACCTGGACGCGCGACGGAAGCAACACGCCCATCTGGAACCGAAGGCACCCGGAGAAGGTCAGTTTCCAAGTGATGGCGAGTAAGGTGGGCAATAAGCCCGGTCAGGAGATAGCGCTGACCGACAAGAGCTACAACACTTGGGCATACACATGCTTGACCGACGGCAGAATTCTCGTTCAGTGTGCGCATCCGAAACAAGGCTGGGGCTATTTCCTGATGACGCCCGACCCCGACGGCGAGCCCAGCTTCGAGCGCATCGATTGCGAGTTGGCGAAGACGGGGCTGCTGGATCGAATCAGCGTCTCGCCGAGTGAGACGAAGGTATGCTTCGAGTACCAGACGGGGTTTGCATACAAGGACACGGGACGCACGCTCTACCTCGCTGACTTCGACGCCCGAAAACGCACCATTACCAATACCAAACCATTCGCAAACGAAAAGGGAGCGAATCGCTGGTTCGCCTATCCCCGCTGGACCAGGGACGAAACAGCGATTGTGTACCATGCCAGCCCGTCACTCTACCTCTACACGCTGAAGGACGGGGCCACCGTGAAAGTGTCGACGAACAACGGCGCCGACTACAGATATCCTCACTGCGAGGCCGCGCCGAAATAGATATTGATGGGTGCAAAAGGTCAACCGATGGAGTTTTTGCTGTGAAAAGAAAAGTTGATGATATTGAGCGACGTGAGTTTTTGAAACTTGCAGCACAAACTGCGGCGGTTGGTGTTTTAGCAACGAATCTTGCTGATGGTGCAGTCTCTGATGATAAGCAGATCAAGCTGACAGATAAGATCCCCAGTCGAACACTGGGTAAGACCGGTGTTGAATTACCGATTCTCGGATACGGCGGAGCCGCTCTGCCGAAGAAATGGGGAAACAACCTGTCGACCGAAGATCGTGTGAAGCTGGTACGCCACGCCTACGATAGCGGTATCCGATACTTCGATACTGCCATCAGTTACACCTACAGTGACAGCCAGGCGATTATTGGCCAAGCGTTGAAGGAAGTTCGCGACAACGTCTTTGTTACGACCAAGGTGGACTTCTGGGACCTATCCAAACCAGATGGACGTTTCACGAAAATCCCCAAGGGGGAGGCCACCCGGCAAGTCGAAATGAACCTGTCGGAACTGCAATCGGACCACATCGACGCCATCTTTATCCATGGCACACCGGGTGTCGAACAGATGACCGTCGAGCAGTGCATGGAGGTCCAAGAGGAGCTGTTTAAGGCACGCGACAAGGGCCTGGTCCGTTTTGTGGGCTTCTCGGCGCACCACTACTTTGACAAGGCCTTGGCTTTGATTTCGACCAATGAATTCGATTTGTGCATGCTGGCTTACGGATACCTGCCGCGTGGGAACAGTCGGCTTTTTTCCCCTCGGACAACAGAACTACGCAACGCATGCCTGGCGAAAGCGCATGAACTCCAAATGGGAATCGTAGCGATGAAAGTCCTGGGAGCCGGCATGCTAGGAGGCTTCGGTAAGAAGGAATTGGAAAAACTACCTGGAGCGGCAATCCGCTACGTCCTTCAGGACGACCGTATCCAAATCCTGACTATCGGCATGCGTTACCCCGACGAGATCGACGCTAACACCAAGACCATCGCTGGCGATACAACATACACGAACGAAGACCGAGCCCTTTTGGCCGGCGTGAGTGCCGCCGTCCTTAGCGACGAAAACGTCAAGAGAATGAGAGTGGAGTGAATGACGCAGATAATTGCGCCACAGAATAGACATCCAGTCTTGAGGTTAAGGTATTCGAAACAAGATGTCAAAGGAAGAATATGATGCACATACTATGGGGAAGTTTAATAATTGCAGCGGGTCTATTCCTGCTGGTCTGCGGAAGTCTAAAGAGTAATTTCATCATCTATCGGTTTTTGGTTGCTCGCTCTAAAATACTGTGGGGACAGTATGTTTATCGCTTCCACCAGATCACAGGAGTTATCGTCATCGTCTTCGGAGCGTTGGTAGTTTTTGGGTACATCTGACCGTTGAAGAATGATGCAAGTGGACGGACACTTCTTGCAGAGTTCAGCACAAAAGCGTTCGAGAGCGGCGTGATCAAGAATATGAGGATTGATTGACTGTGATCATAAGTCATTAAACATTGTGGAGAACTATATGGAAATGGCGGTTGTTTACAAGGCTAATCCCGAGTCGCTGCAAACGGTGCTCGGGCTTCTACGCAAGGAAGGATTCAATCCTACAACGCTGGAGAATCCGAGTTCGGCCCCGGTTCGAAGCGGAGCAACCTATTTAATCAGTGTTACGGTACCGAGGGACCAGGTCACAGGAGCCAAATCGGTTCTGAGAAAATGGGACCAGGCCCGGCAGTCGGAAGTCCAACAAACGACAGGAAAACTCACCGGTCCATTGCTGTTCTCGGTAATGGTTGTTGCAGTGCTTGCCGTTATTTTTCTTTTTATGGGAATTCTTTTGGATGCTGCGCCTTTACTTTTTGTAATCTGGCTTGTAGTCTTTGCATTACTGGCTAAAGTGGCAAGCAGCACGAAACCAGAGAGCAAAAACAGCAAGTCACGGATAAGACTGCGAAGGTAAAGAAAATGGTTGGCATCATTTCAAGGCCCGGTACACAGGAGAAACTGGAGATACTCAGTGCCGATGCTCAATACGACCTTGCCTGCGCCTGCGGCACGAGTAAGGACGAACACCGCCGGCGAACTTCCGAAGGCAAATGGATTTATCCGGTCACACTTCCAAGTGGGGGCAGGAGCGTACTTTTCAAGACACTGGCCTCGAATGTGTGCACGAACGACTGTAAGTACTGCCCGCTCAGAGAGCAAATGGACGTTCGCAGGGTCAGTTTGTCGCCGGAAGAGACGGTGAAGGTGTTTCTGGATTATTACAACCAGCGAAAAGTTTTCGGGCTGTTTCTCAGTTCGGGCGTCTTAGGCTCGCCCGACGCGACCATGGACAGTCTCAACGGCGCAGCGCGATTGCTGCGAAGAAGGCATGGTTTCAGGGGCTATATTCACCTGAAGATTATTCCCGGGGCGAGCGACGCGGCGGTTCAAGAGACTGTTTCACTGGCCAGCGCCGTATCTCTGAATATCGAGACGCCGGGCGAAAAGAATCTGGCTAAACTATCGCAGAAGAAAAAGTATATCCGGGATATTATCGAGCCGATCAAGCTCATCAGCAGGCTGACCGGACGCGGCTCGCGATACGAAAGGGTCAAGCAGACAACACAGTTCATCGTAGGAGCCGCCGGCGAGCAAGATACACAAATTGTCAAGTACATGTCCGGGCTGTACGAACGATTAAAAATGCACCGGGTATATTTCAGTGCCTATCAACGGGGATTGGGGGATTCATCTATCGCCGGCGAGCAAGTTGAGCCGGAAAGCAAGGCAGATATTCTTATGCGGGAGCATCGGCTGTATCAGGTGGATTTTCTACTTCGCAAATATGCCTTTACGGAACCGGATATAATCTTCGAGAAGGATGGAAATCTCTCCCTGTCAACGGACCCCAAACAAGCATGGGCTATCAGGCATCCCGATTTTTTCCCGGTAAACATCAATAAAGCATCGAAGTTTTCACTTCTAAGAGTGCCCGGACTCGGACCAGTAACAGTAAAGCGGATTCTTCAGCAGCGGAAAGAAAGCCGTATCAGGTCTATACAGGATGTTGGTAAAGCAGGAGTCAGGTTGGAAAAAGCAAAAAAATATCTGACTTTCTAAGAATTATCATTGTGGTGCCCAAAGCAGGGTATATAATTCTCTGGCTAAATGTAAATAAGGCCAAATTTGTAATCGTGTAATGGTAATGCAATGGAGGTATAGATGAGTAATCTCGTACCCACTAAAGTATTCCTCACCAAGGGGCTTGGCCGGCATAAGTACCAATTGAAGTCCTTCGAGGAAGCGCTCAGAAAAGCGGGCATGGCCCAACAGAATCTTGTTCAGGTTTCGTCGATTCTACCGCCGAAATGCAAGATGATCAGTAGCGAACGCGGGCTGGAACAACTAACTCCCGGCGAGATTTGCTATTGTGTTATGGCCCGATCCGACACAAACGAGCATGGCAGAATAGTGGTATCCTCAATAGGCGTTGCTGTTCCACGAGATCGCAACCAGTGGGGATACCTCAGTGAGGTTCACGGCCATGGAATGAATCAGCAGACCGCAGCGGATATGGCTGAAGACTTGGCGGCCGGGATGCTGGGAACAACATTCGGGTTCGAGGTCGATCCGAACAAGGCATGGTCGGAAAAAGAGCAGGTCTATAAATCCAGCGGCCTAATAATTAGAACTTCTAACATCACACAAACGGCTCGCGGTCAAGAGGACCTGTGGACCACTACGGTAGCGCTTGCCGTGTTTCTATTCGATTAGGGATGTCTATACGATTGAACTGATAGTTTGTGAATAGGCGTCTGATATGGGACAAACAGCACATTTCGGAGACTTGCCCGAAGAATACTCCGCCCTTGAGAACGCAGGGGTGGTAGTAATCCCTGTCCCTTTTGACCATACAAGCACATGGCTTAAAGGCGCTGATAAGGGCCCGGCGGCTATCATTGAAGCATCCGCCCACATGGAGCTTTATGATATCGAGACCGATTCGGAGGTCTATAAAAAGGGTATATTCACGGCTGAGCCTGTAGACGGGCAACAGCTTCCCGAGGATATGGTCGAGATGATCGCAGAGCAGGTTCGGCAGTATCTCCAGGACAATAAATTCGTCGTAGTTGTGGGAGGCGAACATTCTGTCAGTATCGGTTCGGCAAGAGCCCACGTCGCAAATAATACCAACATTACCGTTTTGCAGCTCGATGCTCATTCCGATCTGAGAGACGAGTACGAAGGCTCCAGATATAATCACGCATGTGCAATGGCAAGGATTTCGGAACTCTGCCCGATTGTGCAGGTCGGCATAAGAAGTATGGACTCGTCCGAAAAGGAAGCTCTTGACAAGAGTCGTGTAATCTTTGCCAGGGATATTTTTACGAACAAAAATTGGATCGAAAAGGTATTGTCAAAATTGTCTCAAAACGTATACGTAACAATCGATCTTGACGTTTTTGATCCGTCGATAATGCCCTCGACGGGAACCCCGGAGCCCGGCGGCTTATTATGGTACGACGTGCTGGGATTGATGAGAACCGTTTTCGAAACAAGAAATGTAATAGGATTCGATATTGTTGAACTATGCCCGGACGAGCGGAATAAAGCTCCGGATTTTTTAGCGGCGAAACTTATTTA
>CAZSOR010000035.1:9742-11798 GCA_964608395.1 uncultured Pirellulales bacterium | reverse complement strand
ACCGGGGCTTCGATTGTCGATATGGACTTTTTCGAGGCCCTTGGCTTCAGGCATTACAAGGCTACCCAGACTGTCGATGACGGGAAATTGAGAGACCTCCACATCGACAGGATATATGATACGTTCATCGACGAAGACCAATTGCAGATCTGCGACAACACTATCACGGAGATTGCGAATTCCCTGCCGCCAAGGCCTTATTCATCGCGGGAATTCATCAGGGAAATGGGCCGTTATCTTATAGAAAACGCAAAGAAACCGGATTCTCTCGTACAGGCGGCATACGAAAATCATGTGCCGATATTCTGCCCTGCTTTTTCGGATTCGAGCGCGGGCCTGGGTCTCGTAAAGCACCAGAAGGAAAATGAAGAGGGCCACGTCAGCATCGATTCGGTCAAGGATTTTCGAGAGCTAACAGAGATCAAGATGAGGTCGCCGGTCTCGGGCCTGTTTATAATCGGGGGAGGAGTTCCGAAAAACTTTGCCCAGGATACGGTGATTTGCGCCGAGGTTCTCGGAGAAAGCGCCGAGATGCATAAATACGCCGTACAAATTACTGTTGCCGATGAAAGGGATGGGGCGCTCTCAAGCTCGACCCTGCAGGAAGCACGCTCCTGGGGCAAAGTGGATACGGGATACGAGCAGATGGTTTATGCGGAAGCCGGCAGTGTTCTGCCCCTTATCGTTAGCGATGCATACCACCAGCGAAACTGGGAGAGCAGAAGCCCGCGCAAGTGGACTAGGATCTTTGAATAATCATTCACAGGGAAAAGCAATAGGAGCACGAAGATGGCAAGAAGTGCGCACCAACGTAGATTTCTCATTGTCCTGGGTTGTTCGCTTATCCTGATGGGTTGCCGGGACAAGAATGAACAGCAAGCCAGCACCGAAGCTGCTGAAGCAACAACGGCACTATCCAAAATCAGATCTGATTTGACCAAAGCAAAAAGGAATTTGGCCGATTCAAAAGAAGAGCTGCAGGCGGTCAAGGAAATCCGGGACGAGCTTGACAAGCAGGTAGCACAAATTACTGCCGAGCGGGATATTGCAGTAAAAACAGCCATGGCGGCAGAACAACAAATCAAAGAGCTGAGAGCCCAGGTTAGTGAGATGCCCGAGACTCTCAGCTTGCTCGAAAACGAATTAAAGGAACAAAATACGCTTATCGAGAGCCAGCAAATCACCATTGCCGAACAGCAGTCGGCCATGGCCGAGCAACAGGCAATCATCAATGAGCAGGAAGCGACAATTGCCGCTTTGGAGAAGATTATCGAGGAGCAAATGACAGTTGAGCAGCAGCCGCAAGAGGAGATTCCCGAGCTGGAGCCGGAAGTTGAGGGACAGTAGTAGCTCCCAGGCCGGCAATATCGTCATTTGGCGGCTGCGTTTGAGAACTTGCGACTTTAAAGTTCATACTTAAAATACAAGAGCATTGAAAGCTAAAGGTTAAAACAAATGTGGGCTTTTAAAAAGTGTGCCGTTGTTGTAGCTCATCCGGACGATGAAACGCTCTGGGCCGGCGGCATCATACTGATGCATCCGGAATGCGAATGGACGGTGGTAACGCTGTGCAGGAAGAGCGACCCGGACCGGGCTCCAAAGTTTTTCCGGGCGATTGAGAAATTAAACGCCACCGGAGCAATGGGCGATCTTGACGACGGCCCCGAACAACGCCCGCTTACAAGCCGCCAGGTGCAGCATGAGATACTCCAAATCCTGCCTTCACATAGATTTGACCTTATTATCACTCACGGGCTTAACGGAGAGTACACACGCCATTTGAGGCATGAGGAAACAGCCCAAGCGGTGATGGCATTATGGAAAAGTGACAGATTATCCGCAGGACAAATATGGAGATTCGCCTATGAAGACGGCGGCCGAAAGTATCTTCCTCGTGCCGTTGAAGACGCAGATATGCGCATAAGGCTTCCGGAAGAGATATGGCAAAGAAAATATGATATTATCACAGACATCTATGGCTTCGGCACGGACAGCTTTGAGGCCGGGACTACTCCGCGTGAGGAAGCTTTTTGGTGTTTCAAATCGTCACAAAAGC
>CAZSOR010000035.1:0-9642 GCA_964608395.1 uncultured Pirellulales bacterium | reverse complement strand
CATTTAGTTTTACACCCGAAACGGTATGGAGTCACCCCCATACCATGGCTTGTCGCCGACGGCTATATGGCAAACTACCAGGAAATACTTGAGGATCTACCGCTTATTCTGGTTACTTCCAACTGGGTCAAGAAAGTCTATATGCGTGACGGCCTGAGCGGCAAGAACATAGAAGTCCTGCACGTAGGATGTGATACCGATTCGTTTATACGACGAGACAAGAAAGATCCGAAAGTTTCTACTGTCCGTGAAGCTTTAGGTGTAGCTGACGACCAGGTTATGGTTTTGACTGTTGGCGGAGACGCCGCCTCAAAAGGCGCTCAGGAAGTGTTGCAGGCACTGGCGATCAATGATCCTGAGGCTCCTGATTGGAAGTACGTTTGCAAAGTTTGGCCGCAACCACGTACTGAAGAGCAGAATTTAGCCGATATGCAATTAGCAACGCACCTGGGAATTGAAAAAAATGTAATATATACAACCAGCCGAGTATCTCGTAATTTCATGCCGTATCTACTGGCCGCCTGTGATATTTATGCCGCACCTTCGCGCCTGGAGGGATTCGGGATGATACAGATTGAGGCAAACGCCTGTGAAAAGCCGGTTATCGGCATAAAAGCCATGGGTATGCTTGATACGTTAGTACACGGAAAAACAGCTTTTCTTGCAGATGTGGCTCAGGAGATTCGTCTGCGAGAAACGATGCTTGGTGATGAATCCGGCTACGAAACCGGGCACAAATACGTCTTTAAAAAACCTCGAATCGTTGATTACCGGGCCAGCATACATGATATTGCCAACTATATGATGGACTTAATGAAAAAACCCGAATTGAGAGAACAGATGGGCGCCGAAGGCAGAAAACGGGTCGTAGAAAACTTTGACTATAGAGTCATCGCCAAGAAATTTGTTAAAATCGTCTCGAAGAGACTTGGAATTTCATAATATGGAAGATAAAAACAAAAAACTATTGGAAAAAGCGAAACAGGCAGCACTTGAAGTTTTACTGCACAATAACCACGGCCCATTTCGGGGTTTGCCAAGGACCGCGGGCTGGGGTTATCCCGAACCGTACACGCGAGATTTGCTGATCAGCTCGTTCGGAATTCTGACCGCAAAAAACGATAAGCTGATAAAGTCGTTAAAGCGCGTCCTGGAGACTCTTGCCAAAAATCAATCTCCGCTGGGGCATATTTCCTCGTTGGTTAATGATCCGCAGGATCGTGGTTCAAGCGATTGTACCCCGCTTTTCCTGATCGGCGTCGGCTTATGGAGAAAGAAAATGCAGGAACCGGACTTTCTCGAAGATGCCGCCAAAAAGGCTCTTACCTGGATGGGATACCGAAGCCCGACGAATCGTATCCTGGTCTGCCAACTGCCCACAAGTGACTGGCGCGATGAGCAGTGGGTCCTGGGATACGGCCTGTTCGTCAATACTTTGGTCCATATTTATCTACGCTTATTCGAGATGAATGAGCAGGCGGAGATATTCAAAGATCACATGGGGCGGTTCACGGTTAAAGACGACAGGCAGAACCGTCATATCCACGAAGGCCTGGTCCTGCGGGCCAAACCCTATTATGCCTTATGGTCATATAAGGTATACAGAAGCGAACGTTTCGATTTATTAGGCAACAGCCTGGCGATTTTATCCGGAATCGCATCGGTCTCCAGGGCGAATCATCTTGTCACCTGGATTGAAACCGAGTGTAAGGAGATGCGGCGGAATGAAGAGCTTGCCGTCGATTTGCCGCCCAATTTTTTTCCCTATATAAAGCCGGAGGACCCCGACTGGATGCCTCGTTACAAGAAGTATAATCAGCCGGGAGAATACCACAACGGCGGGATCTGGCCGTTCATTTGCGGATTTTATATCGCCGCCCTGGTTGCCACCGGAAAGTTTATACTCGCACAAAAAAAAATGCTCTCTTTGGCAAAGCTTGTACAGCAGCCCCGGGTCGCCGACGTAGAATTCGGCTTTAACGAATGGCATCGCGCGCAGGACGGCACTCCGCAAGGCCAGGACTGGCAGAGCTGGTCGGCCGCTATGTACCTGTATGCCGCTGCTTGCGTTGAACAAAAGAGAACTCCGTTTTTCGAAGATATGCGGGATCGGCCTAAAGAGCGACACAAACACGAAACATCGGCCTGCGATCAATGATCCGGCCGAATGCTTATTCTTAAGGTCTCGATATTCCCCCATTTGTTTCGACACAGAGCAAAATCGGGTCTCCGCAGCATTTTTATCCGCACTGAAGCGACTAAATTTAGAAAATTTGTTGCATTTTCCCGCGAAGGGCTTTAGTATTCGACTCAAACGGGCCCCGCCAGAAACTCGCCAACGGGGCAATATGATAGAAAAATATTTCAAACGGGGCGAGATTTTGGCCAATGGACGAGCCGAGCGAAAATAGCAATGAAGGCGTCGGAACCAGCTTGAGCAAGGTAATAAGCGATTTTATTGCCGGCCTTAGCAATGAGCACCGTATGCTGGTTATCCTCAAGGCACAATTATACGGCGGGACATGGGAACCCATGCTCGATGATCTGCAAAATCGCCTGGAGGGCAAGCCGTATATCTTCAAGCTGGTAAATAGAATAAAAGAAGATATCGAACGCATCGAGCAGATGCGAAAATTCGAAGAGCAGCACAATGTTGATTTGGCTGAATATGTCGAGCTATCATGAAGCCGGATGAATAAGAACAATTGGATTCATGCTCCGCATCTGTAATATACATTTCGCAGGAATGACAGAATGTGGTGACGAAAAGAAATTTTTGTGAGGAGTAACAAAAATGCTAAAAATGGTCAGATTCAGAATCGTTTTACTGGTTGGTGTTTCGGCTTTGTGGATTACGCAGAACAGTTTTGCCGGTCAAAGCAGCTCTAAACCGCTTATATCACCGGAACTGCTCAAGCACGCCAAACTGAAAATGTTATGGGACAACGAACTGCCGATTAAAAAAAATGAGAGTTTAGATCGATTACTCATATTCGGCAATCGCATCTATGCGGTCTCTGACCGCAATTTAATGCTTTCTCTGAGTCAGAAAAACGGGAAGATAATATTCGGCAGGACTATCGAACCGGCAGGTTTGCCGATTACGGGAGTGAAGCTTTACGACAATGAGCTTCTATATGTGAGCAGCAACAGTAAGCTCGTTCAAATTAATGCTCAATCCGGAATTGTGCTCAAAACTACCGATATTGAATTCAGCGTCAGTTGTCCCGTTGCTCGTAATAGTTCATACTTTTATTTAGCTGGTACTGACAAAAAACTGCACGCGATAAATGCTGAGAATAAGGTCCAGGCTTTCGAGGTTGCCGCTGAGAACGAGTCGATGATTACTTCAGTTACTGCTGACGAGAATTATGTGCTCTTTGCTACTGCTGCGGGTAATATCATTAGTATCACACCTGATCTACCTCGGCGCCTGTGGCAATTCGATGCTTCTCAGGCCATTGCCGGACCTATTGTCAGAGAAGGGATGTCGCTGTATTTTGCCAGTAAGGACACAAACGTTTACAGGGTTGACATGCTCGGCTTGCCTGAAAGGAATCGGCTCGCCTGGAAGTATCAGACCGCTGCAGTACTTGAAGACGCACCTGTCGTGACACGAGAGATCGTCTATCAGCATGTTAAAGGCAAGGGCTTGACGGCTATAAACAAAAACACCGGGTCAGCTTTATGGCAGGTCTCTGGAGGTATTGATTTGTTAACAGAAGCCGGAAACAAAGCCTACGTAATTACAAACACCAGAACATTGGTAGTGATGGATAATATCAAAGCGAAAGAGCTGTATACGGTAAACTTTGCAGGGGTCTCAAAACACGTATCCAATATAACAGACGATAAAATTTATATTGCCGACAATCTTGGCCGGATTGCCTGTTTACAACCGGTTGAGTAGGATACCCTCGGCACTGAATCATATTGAGCCAATTGGAAGGAAAATAAGTGCAAATGGAAGTGAAAATAAAAACTGCATTGATAAGTGTCTCCGATAAGACCGGCGTCGTTGATTTCGCAAAAAAACTCAGCGGGATGGGCGTCAAGATAATCAGCACCGGCGGAACAGCGAAGAAACTTAGCGGCGCAGGAATAGATGTGGCTGGAATAGAGTCGGCGACGGGCTTTCCGGAGATGATGGACGGCAGGGTGAAAACACTTCACCCGAAGATACACGGGGCCCTGCTGGGACTCCGCGACAAAAAAGAGCACACGGCGGCAATGAAAGAGCATGACATCGAGCCGATCGATTTGGTCTGCGTGAATCTCTACCCATTTGAAAAAACAATTGCCAATCCCGATTGCACATTGGCCGAGGCGATCGAGAATATTGATATAGGAGGGCCGAGCATGCTTCGCTCGGCGGCGAAAAATCACAAATTCGTGACCATCGTAACACAGTCCGACCAGTACGATAAGGTCATTGAAGAAATGGAAAAGAACGATGGGGCTGTAAGCCAGGAGTTGCGAAGCGATTTCGCGCGGATTGCTTTCACCCTGACCGCATCCTATGACGCTGCAATTTCAAAATATCTGAACAACAGGGCGGGCGTCGAGTATCCCGAGAGAGTATCGGTCGCAATCAAAAAAGATGCGATACTGCGCTACGGCGAAAATCCTCATCAAACAGGGGCGTTCTACAAACTGCCTGCGAGCGGCGAAACATCGGTCAGCAGCGGCACCCTGCTCGAGGGCGGCATCGGTATCAGCTTTAATAACCTGATGGACACGAACGCGGCCTTCGAACTGGTGAAGGAATTTTCCGAGCCGGCGGCAGTAGTCGTCAAGCACCTGAACCCCTGCGGCTGTGCCGTCGATGATGATATCTGCGTGGCATACCGCAAAGCCTACGAAGGGGATGTAGTAAGCGCGTTCGGCAGCATTATCGCGCTGAATCGAAACGTAAACGTCGAGCTTGCCCAGACAATCATGGAATCTTACAGCCGGTTCGGCAAGGCACTGGGCGCCAGCGGATTCTTTGCCGAGGTGATTATCGCTCCGGCATTCGATCAGGATGCCGTCGAGATCATCAGGACGTTGAAGGCCTGGGGCAGCCGGGTACGGCTGATCGAAACAGGGCCGATCGACAGGGCTAATATCGACGGCACCGAGTTCGATGTTCGCTGCATTGTCGGGGGAATGCTGCTGCAGAAACGAAATCTCGTCGGCTGGGAGCCGGATGCGTTGACGTATCCGACCAAGGCCAGGCCGACGAAGAAACAGCTTGAGGACCTGAGAATCGCATGGCTTGCCGGCAAGCATACAAAGAGCAATACAATCGTTTTGGTCAAGAACCGGAAGGTCATCGGCGTCGGGGCAGGACAGATGAATCGTGTCGAGTCCGGCTTAATCGCCTTCAAGCGAGCCGGTGACGAGTCCCAAGGTTGTGTCTTGGCCTCGGATGCGTTCTTCCCATTCCCGGACAACATCGAAAACGCTGCCAAGGTCGGCATCGCTGCTATCGTCCAGCCGGGCGGCTCCAAGAAGGATCCAATAGTCATCGAAGCAGCGGACAAGCACGGAATCGCAATGGTCTTTACCGGCAAGCGGCACTTTAAGCATTAATCTTGTATTGCGTTATACGGGACAGGCGTTGATCTCGCCGATAAAGGATTTTCATTCGGCGCCCACCGGGGGCACGCGAGGACGCCGGATTCAGTTTCTTTTAAGTAAAATTACTCCGCGCCAAGCACCGATACCGTCGGCGGCTGCACATTAAGAGAGAGAGTATTCAACTCATTAATACGCTTGTCTGCGATTTCCAATGCTCTTACCGCAAGGCGTATTTGTGAAACTTGCGGATCTAATATTGTAGAAGCCGTTAGCTGCTGTTCTGTTTGATTAAGCTGGTTAGTAACGATTTCCAGCATTGCTTTTTTTTCTGCCATGTCAATCGCCAGCGTAGCCAACTCGTGACTGAACGTGGCTAGTTGATTGGCACCGACAGACACACCAATCTGTTCGCTCCGTCTTGCAAGCTCTATTCTTGCCCTGGCGAGCTTTTCCTCAGCATCCGCAAGCTCACTATTGGAAACTGTGCCGTTTTCTACGAGTCTTTTGACTCCTTCAAAATACTTTTCTTGCACGGCGAGTATTTTTCTCAATTCCTCGCTAACCTGGTCAGTCTGAATCCTCTCGTCTATTTCCTTCTTTATTCTCTTGATTTGTTCTTCAATCGCCGGAATACGGCTCTGAAATCGAGCAAGTTCCATCTCAAGATTCTGTTTTTCACGGAGCAGATTATTCCTCTCGCTGAGGAGCATTTCCTCCGGGACTTCCAAAGGCGTGCCGGCGGGGATATCAATTTTAATGGATTTCAGAAACTTCTGGATTTCCTGGTGATTCTCATAGGTCTGGAGAATAGCAAGTTTCCTGGGCTGCTGACTCGGATAAGGCGTTATGGTTGCCTCTCCCATGTCACTCATTTCAAACCAGCTCTCGGGTTCGATAGTGTTCTGGATTGTATCAATCAGATCTTTTGCTCCCCCTGCCGAGTGAGCAAGGGCAGGAATTTCATAAACAACTGGAACCATTTTGCTTGGAAGCGCATCGGCCGTTGCAATCAGTATCACTCCTTCATCCACAACGTATTTGAGTTCTGCAAAATCACCCGAAATCCCATCTAATAAAATCTCCAGCGCCTTGCGGAGCTTAATACCCGTCAGCGGATCCATCCCTGCAGGTGTGGTCTGCTCGACCTCGCCATTTTCGAGCAAATCCTTCCAGTTAGGCTGTATCTGTAGCGGAGGATCTACGGAATTACTCAATATCTCTATCACATCAACAAAAGAAGTTGATGCCGTTAAGTTCGACAGATCCACAAACTGCTCCAAGCGTTCATGCACAGCAACATCAACAGGATTTTGGTCGATTGCATGTGCTGGCCCTATTGCCTTAGTTTGCTCAATTGCTTTTGCAAGTTGCGATTGTGCGTGATCACGCCGAGATTCAGCAAATTGGAGTAAATTTTGGATTTCTTTCCCATATGCATTATAGGCATCGGTCAGCGTTTGACGCAGGTTTTCAACAATGGCATTCATAAACTCTTTGGCGACCGGTTCGACCTCATCAGGCAGGCTAACGCTCAAGCTGAAAAGATACGTCTGCTTATTAGTAGGATCTGCGATAGTCGTTCCAATGCGTTGCTGGGGTGCCTTAGGAGTAGTGATATAGTCGTATACTCCCCTGTCTCTGCTACGGTCTCTGCTACGGCGGCTGGAACTGAAGCTGGTCGTAGGCTGGGAACCCGAACCGGTCCTAGAACCTCTGGAAGAAGACCTGGATCGGACCGTGGAAGAGTTGTTCCCGGGCTGCAATGTAGAAGTTCTGCTCCTGCCCCCCTTCATATCCTTCATCATCTCATCATACCCATACTCTGACATTTCATCCATCATCTTATCATACCCCGACATTTCAGATTTATACTCACCACGCCCTGATAGTCCTGCTCGCGATGTTGTCGGCGGTAAACCATAGCTACCGAGACCACCAGAATCATCCAATTCCACATATTCGATAGTGAACAAATCGTAGGCCTGGTCATGTGAAATATTGAGTATATCTCGAGCGGCTTTTCCGCCAACGCCGGAGCTGTGCAATAGGTAATCGATAGTCTCTAAATTAAGCGGCAGAATGGCCGAATCACATGTTATTTTCATCAGGCAGCTTGCAGTACGAGTGTTTGAGATTTGTGCCGATTGTTTTTCTTCCGATTGAACCGGGCTTATCACTAGAACGGTCAGGATCAGCAGGAAAATGATGCGTTTTGCGGTTTCCATTTTAAATCTCCTTTTAAATTTGTTTTATCAGATTTTTTTTGTTCTGGATTTCCGATAATCGCTGCCGGGCTACTTTTGCCCACCGATTCTCAGGAAAAAGTTCGATAACCCGGTTGTAATTCTCTACAGCCGAATCCGTCTGGTTTAGCTCGCGGTACAGACGGTCGGCCTGATAGACAAGGATAAAGGCGGTTTTATCAATCTGATTCTGAACTTCTTCGAGGGGATCGGGGATACTTGCAAGCTGGGCCTGCAGCTCATCGAGCCGGCTTTTCCTTCGCTCCTCTTCGAGCACTTCCTGTATTAAGCCAAGAGCCGCATCGGTCCTTGCCTGAAGCTGTTTAATTTGGGTTTCGAGCAAGGCAATCTTTTCCTGCTCCCGCGTTGGTTCAGCGGTTCTAAACATAAGAGCCGAAATGCTCAGAGCGACCATGATCAAAGCGGCTGCCGCGAGCGGAGCTACCAAAATTACCATATTCCTGCGACCGGCCCGGCGGCGAATAGCGGTAATATTCACCCGGACAGGAGCAATCCCCCCTGCCGTTTTGTCGGCTTGTTGAAGTAGTTTTATAATTTCGTCTTCTGTCATAATCTATCGCTCTATTAATCCAGCCAGTTCAGGCTCAAGACGTTTTCTTGCTCGGCTCAATCGGACATGCAGCGTATTTTTGGATATGCCGAGGATTCGGCTGATTTCGTCGGTGCCAAGCTCCTGCAAATACCGCAGTACGACCGGCTCGCGATATTTGGCCGGCAGTTCTGACACGGCTCGACGAACACGACTGGACTGATCGGCGTCTATTACATGCTCTTCACAGGCCGATGGCAACCCAACCTTGTCAAATTCTTTCGAGAATCGTCGCAGCCGCAGCCATCGTTTATATCGATTAGTACGGCATTTGTTTATTGTTATGGTAAAGAGCCAGCTTTTGAGACTGCATTCACAGCGGAATTTTTTCAGGCCGAGAAACGCCGCAAGGAATATCTCCTGCGTAACATCTTCAACCTCGCCGGGCCAGCCAAGCAGCCGATTCGCCAGAGCTGCAACGTCGGCCGAGTACCGCTCGATAATTCTCTCGAAAGCAGATTCATCGCCCCGGCGGAACTGTTCGATAAGAAGTTCATCATCAATTATCTCGGCCATGGCTATAATATTAGACCGGCAGCGTGATGAAAACTTACAAAAAATTGAGGAAAATTGAAAAAAAAGAAGAAAAGCCCGTCCAACGTGTCAAGGGCGTCCCGCCCTCGAATCGCGGGCAGAGCCTGCCCCGAGCTTGTCGAGGGGATGCCCGCGACACAAAGATGCGGGCTAAACAGTTTTATCGGGGCGGATTGTGCAGGCTCAGGCCGAATGCGTCTTCGGCGGCCTCTTTGAGCACCTCTGAAACCGTGGGGTGCGGGAAGCTTATTTCCGTAATCTTTTCCGTGCTGCCAATGAGCGCTCTGGCTGCACCGATCAACTCGGTGACGATGGCGCCGACCATTGAAACGCCGATGATTCTGTCGGTTGAGTTGTCCCTGACAACCCTTATCTCGCCGACGGTTTCGTCATGTGCGGTGCTTCGGCCGTTGGCTCTGAAGAACGACCTTCCAACAGAAACATCAAGCCCTTCGGATGCGCAGGCATCTTCGGTCTTGCCGACGGATGCGATTTCCGGGAACGTATAGACCGCCCGCGGTATGAGCGAATAGTCCGCAACCTCTTCATTACCGCCGGTTGCGTTGACGGCGGCAACTTCCGCTTCGGCGAAAGCCCCGTGTGCCAGATAGGTCGTACCTATAGCGTCGCCGATTGCATATACGCCGGGAACGTTCGTTTCTAATTTCCGATTAACGGCAATCGCAGGGCCGT
>CAZSOR010000034.1:15793-22323 GCA_964608395.1 uncultured Pirellulales bacterium | reverse complement strand
GTGAAGCTTAACAGCGACAAGAGGGATACTAAGGGCGAGGGTTTCGAGTCTAACTTTAACCTTGTGAAGGATTTGCTGGGCGATACGCTCCATCTGCATAATCTCGAAGATACGGAATTTCCATACCAGCTTCAAATGGACCTGCTGGTGAAAATGGGCTGGAGCGGCTGGCAGTTATTAGAAGCCAGCGACAAGGTCCCGGACCGCGTCCAGGCGCTGATTGAGCAGCGCCGGATCTGGGATCGGATGCTGGCCAACTCGCTGAAAGCATAAATGGAATTTACTAACTGATATTAGTGAAACGGAGGTGCTGGCTTTGGCGAAACAAGCTATGGGCGTAACGTCCAATGAAGAGCTGCAAAGAGGGTTTGGCCTGTCAACCGCAACCTACGTAGTAATAGCCAGCATGGTGGGGACTGGAATTCTGGTCTCGCCCGGATACATGATGGCTTCGCTCCAGAACTACTATGTCATATTCGGGCTCTGGGCCCTCGGGGGCCTGCTCGCCTTGTGCGGTGCCCTTTGCGTTGCGGAGTTAGCCGCTGCTCTGCCCCGGGCGGGCGGTGAATATGTTTACCTTCGTGAAGCGTACGGCCCGATGCCCGCCTTTCTTTCCGGCTGGACATCGTTTTTTGTAGGCTTTTCGGCCCCGCTGGCTGTTGCCGGCTATATCGCAGCCTTATACCTGTTGACGCCGTTCGGATTGGCCGAGGATAAGACTGGTCCTATAATCAAAATCACGGCCGCGGCCATGATCCTTCTTATCACATTGCCTAATCTCGTTGGTCACCGTCAGTCCGCCTGGACACAGAATCTAACGACGCTTCTCAAGTTAGGTCTGTTTGTAGTTCTGGTCGTGTTGGCGTTTCTGTTCGGCGAAGGGCGGCTGGCACACATCGCCCAGGGGCAGCCGATAGGGCAGATTAAGCTTGGTACCGCAGCTACGCAGTTGTTCTACGTTATGTTTGCCTACAGCGGTTGGAACGCCGCCAGCTACCTGGCCGGCGAGATCAAGAACCCGGCCCGGATTCTCCCGCGGTCCCTGCTGCTCGGCGCCGGATTGGTGGTCGTGTTGTACCTGGCTCTCAATCTTGTTTTCGCCTACGCGGTGCCTTTGGCAGATGTAGGATTTGACAATGCAGAGCAGGTTCCCCAACTCGCGGTCCAAAATCTGTTTGGGCCGAAGGTTTCCAGTGTTTTCTCCGTTCTGCTCGGATTGACGTTTCTGGCTACAGTGAGCGCTTTTGTTATTACCGGCCCGCGGGTCTACTACGCCATGGCTAAGGATGGTCTGTTCCCCTCGGCGGCGGCATACGTCAGTCCGAAGGGGCGGGTTCCCATCTACGCGATGCTCGCGCAGAGCATATGCGCGATCATTATTCTGTTCGTGACGGACTTCCAGAACCTGTACAAGTATGCCTCAGTGGGATTATCGGTCTTTGCGATGCTTTTTATCGGTGCAGTATATGTTCTTCGATGGCGCAGACCTGAGATGGAACGGCCGTTTCGCGTTCCCGGATACCCGGTTGTTCCGGCGATTTTCATGGCTGTGATCCTCTTTATGACTGTGTTCGCGTTCATGCAGTGGCCCAAACCTTCGATATACAGCCTCGGGAGCATTCTCGTGGGCATCCCGGTTTATTACGTGTGGTCGTTGCTCCGGCGGCGAGGAAACTGAAATATCCAAAGTTGAAAAATCCGAGCCTGGCACAGGAGTTCTGAAGGCAGGGACTGGACATACCTGGAAATGGATTAATCCGACATCTGATACAACAATCCGACTCTCACGGAGAAAAAAAAACTTAAACCTGCTAAAATAAACGGCTTAAACAGCCTGAAAACAAGGTTTTTACTTTTTTTAGAATATTTTTCCGAAAACTGAAATAAAATTCCGTTCTAACCACGTCTTTATATATAGGAAGATGGTACAGGAAGATAAAAGCAGGGCCCATTAAGGGAGCGTTAGAAGTGAAAAAGAAAATCAATACTGATATTAAAGCAGCGGTTATGTTGATAATCGCTGAAGATATCATTGCCCTGCGGAATGTTATTAGAACTATCATAAAATCGGCCTCCAAGTCGCTGGGCGTAAATGGAGGATCGGTATTTCAAGGCAAGAAGAAAGCGTAATTCTGCAAAGCGTCGAAAAATGTCAAAAAAAGCTGAGCTTGGGAGATTTTGGATAGCAATAGTTCGCACTGAATTACTGTGAAGATAGTCATGGTGCTGTTTGCATATAACAGCCCTCCTTAAACGGCTGGATGTGGGTATGTCCGATACACATCCAGTCTTTTTTATGAAAACGAACGCTCAGATGGCTGACTATTAGGTGTGATTTTTAAGCGTTTTTAACTCCACTCGCTTGGGTAGTCGATGGATCTGAACTGGATGCGAAACTTTTTGCATAGTGCATCGATAAGCACTTGTATCCGTTTTAGCTGACAATCGGTTGGGTGTTTGGTCTTTCCGTCGGCTATAATACAAATCCGGATGGTCTTATTGCTGCCTGCAGAGGTAGCCGGCGACTGTTTTTGCCATCTTTTAGTTGTCTGTATCTGGCCGTCGGTGCCACCGAAGCCATTATATATACAGAAGTGACAGTTTATATCATCGGGATTTGCCAGACCGTTGAGCGAGGCTAACTGCTCGATGTTACCGGTCGAAGTATTGCTGTAGTAAATCTGGATACTATTCCAATTGTCAGGAGATTGGGTGGCTTGTGTAGAAATGGCTTTTTTGACAGGATCGAGGCTGTAATAGGTCCAAAGGGAGAATGGGCCTGCCGATGGAGGATTATGTCCCAGCGCCAGTAAAACAATCGCCCCGATTGTCATTGATGCCAACAGTGTTGCTAAAACTTTTGCTACTCTTGCCTGATTTGGCATAACCTCATCCTTGAGTATTTCCACTTCGCAATCTTTTGGCAAAATATCATCCCTGAACGCGAAGAACTCACAGGTGATTAAAATCCCAAACCACACTTATCGAGCTTTGATTTACGCTTCGATACCCATTTTGCGACTTGCGGCAATACAGGTGCTGCTCATAGGCGCGGTATAGAGCCCTTGTCTAATAGTATAATCCCTTATACAATAATCATCGGCACCTGCCAATGGATTACTCCAAATTTTGCTGAAAATATTGTAGAGACTATAATAAAAATGCTTGTGTCATTGGGCCTGTCCACTATGTGATTCTTTGCATAGGCTTTGTCAAACATCATTACGTAACAGTTAGCTTGTTAAAATGTATTGATTTAATGGATTCGGGTATGTAATATTTGCTTTGTCGAATACAAGGTGAAAATTTGTAATGAAAGCGCTGGTTAAATAATAGAGTTATACGCCGCGCTCATTAGAACGAGCTTTATAGTAACAGGAAAAGAATAATATGACATCAGAATCTAATTGCTATCAGGGGGACTTTCATTCGCTATCCGCCGAGCAAATTGACCAATTAGCTCGTCAGGGATGTAGCAGCGAAGACTGGTCGAAGGTTCAGGTTGCCGAGGGCTTCAACGCAGAGTCTGTGAAATCGACACATTTTTCCGGACACGTGAAACTGGGAGTATTTGAAAAACGGGTATCTTTTTTCGGCGGTGTTTCAAAACCGACGGGAATTAGTGACGCGACGATTCATAACTGCACGATCGGCAATAATGTTTATATAAGCCGGGTAAGAAACTACATCGCGAACTACGTCATCGAAAATGACGCTGTGATAGACCATATTGAGCTGCTTGCCGTGGAGGGTGAGAGCAGCTTTGGCAATGGAGTTCAAGTTGCCGTTGTTAACGAAGCCGGGGGCAGGGAAATACCGATTTACGACAATCTGTCTGCTCAGACGGCCTATATTTTGGCATTCTACCGTCACCGGCCGCAGCTAATTGAAAAACTGCGAAAAATGATAGTTGGCTATACGGCTTCTGCTACCTCTTCGATGGGCCTGGTCGGCCAAGGGGCCAGGCTGATTAACTGCCGGGTAATAAAGAATGTCAAGATTGGTCCGGCGAGTTTAATTGAGGGAGTCAACAAATTAGAAAACGGTTCCATCAATAGTTGTATCGAGGACGCGGTTCATATCGGACCAGGCGTTTTTGCAGAGGATTTTATCGTCTGCAGCGGCTCGGAGATTACGGACGGCGTAATAATTTATAAATGTTTCGTAGGCCAGGGCACTGTTTTATCCAGGCAGTATTCAGCGGAAAACTCCGTATTCTTTGCCAACTGTGGCGGTTTCCACGGTGAGGCATGCGCAATATTCGCCGGGCCCTACACCGTTACGCATCACAAATCCACGCTGCTGATTTCCGGTTTGTTTTCCTTTCTGAATGCGGGCAGCGGGACCAACCAAAGCAATCACATGTACAAGTTCGGGCCCGTTCATCAAGGCGTCGTCGAACGAGGTTCCAAGACAGCGAGCGATTCGTATATCCTCTGGCCGGCAAAAGTCGGGGCGTTCACTGTTGTAATGGGCCGGCATTACAGAAATTCCGATACCTCGGACCTGCCTTTCTCGTACCTTATTGAGCATGAGGATGAGAGTATTCTTGCTCCCGGCGTGAATCTTCGCAGCTTAGGAACGGTTCGAGACGCCCGGAAATGGCCGAAACGAGACAGAAGAAAAGACCCCCACAAACTCGATCATATCAACTTCAAGCTCCTTAGTCCGTATACGATACAAAAGATGATCAATGGCCGTAACTTGCTATGCAAGCTCAAAGCGACATCCGGGGAATCATCCGAGTACTTCACCTACCACAGCGTCAAAATTAGTAATTCATCTTTAGATCGCGGCGTCAAATTATACCAGATGGGTATCGATAAGTTCCTGGGCAATTGTTTAATCAAGCGATTGGAAGGTAAGCAGTTCGAAAATTCTGACCAGCTTAGAGCGGCGCTGAAGCCGCAAAACAGTATCGGGCCGGGCAGATGGGTGGATATGGCCGGCATGTTTGCTCCGGAAGAGGCCGTGGAAAAATTGCTTTCTGATATCGAAAACGGTTCTATTAGCTCACTGGAACAGGTAGCAGACGTTTTTCAGTCGATGCACGAAAATTATCCTGAATACGAGTGGGCCTGGGCGGCAAAAGTCCTGCTGGAAAATCTGGGTAAGGCAATGGATGAAATGACAGCCGATAATATAATCGAACTGACTAAAAAATGGAAAAAGGCTGTTGTCGAGCTTGACAATATGCTTTATTCCGATGCCAGGAAGGAATTTACCGCTACTGCTCAAACCGGATACGGACTCGATGGCTCACAGGAAACAAAACAGGCCGATTTCGAGCAGGTCAGGGGAACATTCGAAGAAAACAGCTTTGTCCTGGAAATCGAAAAACATATCGTCCGCAAAACATCGCTTGGAGATGAGCTGGTCGGCCGAATGGAAGAGCTGTGCCGGAATCAACCGAATTGAAGGTTTTGTAGTCCGTTCGGTTCTAAAAATGCTTTGCAAAAATAACGACCGGTAATATATCATCCGGCGAACTGCGTTTTATGGTTACTATATTCAGGAGAAGATAACTTATGAGATTGATTATTGAACCGGATTATGCGTTAGCGTCCAAATGGGTTGCAAATTACGTCGCCAGGAGCATAAATGAATTTGGCCCAACCAAGGCCAAACCTTTTGTTTTGGGTCTTCCCACGGGCTCTTCACCGCTGGGAGTGTACAAAGAGTTGATAAAACTCAACAAGAAAGGGACGGTTTCCTTCGCAAATGTTATCACCTTCAATATGGATGAGTATGTGAACCTTCCGAAGGATCATCCCGAAAGCTACTATTCATTTATGTGGAACAACCTGTTCAGCCATGTGGATATTGAAAAAGAAAATGTAAATATTCTCAATGGAAACGCGCCGGATTTAGAGGCCGAGTGTGCGAACTATGAAGCAAAGATGAAGAAAGTTGGCGGCATAAACCTCTTCCTCGGGGGCATCGGCCCCGACGGTCATATCGCGTTTAATGAGCCCGGCTCATCTTTGGCATCCAGAACACGCGTCAAGACGCTCACCTACGATACGATTGTGGCCAATTCGCGATTCTTCGGCAATGACATCAATAAAGTCCCCAAAACGGCTCTGACCGTGGGTGTCGGTACGGTTATGGATTCCGAGGAAGTGCTCATTATAGTAAACGGTCATAACAAGGCTCGTGCATTACAACACGCCATCGAAGGGAGCGTAAATCATATCTGGACAATTAGCGCTCTGCAAATGCACCCTAAAGGGATTATCGTCTGTGACGACGAGGCCACAATTGAACTGAAGGTCGGGACGACAAAGTACTTCAAAGACATCGAAGCAGCCAACCTCGATCCGACTACGCTATTGAATAGTGCCTCATAACTCGAACGAATCGTCACGGATTATTTGTTTGAGAAGACGGTTCTTTGCCCGCCGGATAGACTATTTTCGCGCCGGCCTTTAGTGATTCAATATACTCCTCAGCGATTTCGGATTGCTTCGTCTGCGTTAGTTGTTTTATGATATCGTCTTTGGCCTGCTCGAGCGAAGTCGTACTGGCGT
>CAZSOR010000034.1:3521-15693 GCA_964608395.1 uncultured Pirellulales bacterium | reverse complement strand
CCGCGGCAATTTCTTGAATCGTACTCATCACCTGTTCGTCTGTGATTACTATATTGGCTTGCTTTACCTTTTCATCCAGCAAATTCCTGCGGATCGTTTGTTCGATGAATTGTTCTCTGAGCTGTTTGGCATACTGCTCGGCAAACGAAGGCGGCATTTGAGCGGACTGTTTGGCGATCATCTCGAGCCGGGATTTGACGTGTTTTTCTATCTCGCTTTCGAGAATGTCGACGCCGTTAATAGTGACAGCGATATCGGGACCGGAATCGGCAGGCACAGTCGATGATTTATCAGCGTCCGTGTCCTTGGGGGTTTTGGGCTTACAGCTTAGAGGAATAACGGCAAGAAATATCACAAAGCAGGTCAAAATTCTCAAATTAAGAGAGCAACTTCTCATAATATATCCTTTCTCAGGTTCAAAAAATAAAAAAAGACCCTTCACCGAGGGTAGCGAAGCAAATTATTCCAAAAAAGAGCCAGATTGTCAAGCTTTTCTATTTTTCATCGTCAATGCCGGTTTGCCACTTAATTGCATGTTGAGGTTATTTTCGAATAAGTTGCAAAAACACAACCTTTGTAATGTGGGTGATTAAGTGATAGAATACCTGCTTCGAGGCGGTTCACGGACCGTTTCTAATAGCAATTGTCATATTTTGTCGTTCCCGCGAAAGCGGGAATCCAGTGTTGAGTTTCTGGATTCGGGCTCAAAGCCGGAATGACAGAAAAGCTAAAGTTGTATTAATTTATAAGGTGGTTTCTATGAAAAACAACTCTGATCACAAGTCGGTGATGACAGGCAGAGAGCGGATACTTAAGGCAATTAGCTACGAGCAGGTCGATCGGGTTCCTGTTGATTTGGGCGGTACGGTGACCAGTGGGGCTCAAGTGAGTGTCGTGGCGAATCTGCGCCAAGCGCTGGGTTTGGATAAGCCGGGCGAACCGGTAAAAGTTAACGAACCGTATCAAATGCTTGGTGAGATGGCGATGGATCTGCTGAATGCGCTGGAGATCGATGTCGTGGGCATACCGGGCCCGAAGAATCATTTCGGCTTTTCGAATTCGCACTTCAAGCCTTGGAGAACGTTCGACGGCACCAACGTACTGGTTCCCGGCGATTTTAATATCGAGCCGGAACCTAATGGCAGTATTTTACAATATCCGCAAGGAGATACTTCCGTACCGGCTTCGACTCGGATGCCAAAGGGCGGGTTCTACTTTGATGCCATTATACGCCAGCATCCCATCGACGAAGCGAAGTTAAATCCGGCGGATAACCTCGAAGAATTTACCTTATTAACCGATGAAGACTTGACATTCTATGAACAACAGGCCGATGCGTTATTTCATAAGACCGACCTTGCGATTGCGATGGGCCTTCCAGGCGCCGGACTGGGTGACATTGCGCACGTCCCGGCCCCGGGCCTCAAGGACCCGAAGGGGATTCGAGACATCGAAGAATGGTATATCAGCACGGTAACACGAAGGGATTATATCAAAGAGGTTTTTGCCGGCCAGGTGGAGATCGCGATCCAGAATTTCGAGATGCTTTATCAGGCTGTGGGTAACAAAGTCCATGTCGTCTTCGTCGATGGGACAGATTTGGCGGCCCAGAATACGCTGTTTTGCAGCCTCGATGGATATAGGGACCTTTATCTACCGTTTAGTAAAAAATTGAATGACTGGATTCACGCCCACACCCAATGGAAGACAATGAAACACTGCTGCGGGGGCTGCGAACCGCTGATTGAAGGATTTATCGAGGCCGGCTTCGACATCCTTAATCCCATCCAAACCTCGGCTATGGGTATGGATCCGGAACGCCTGGTCGAAAAATATGGAGGACGAATCGTTTTTTGGGGAGGAGGAGTAGATACACAAAAAACGCTTCCGTTTGGTACGCCGGAAGATGTGCGCCGAGAAGTGACCGAGCGGCTTAGGGTGTTCGGCGCTAAGAACGGCTTTGTATTCAACCCGGTGCATAACATTCAATGCAACACACCGACGGAAAATGTGCTGGCTATGTTCGATGCATTGGGGCGGAGTGTCTCGTAAAGTAAAACCAAGTTTCCTATGCAAGTAGAAGATAATAGTCGGACTTAGAAAGGAATCATAAAATGCTGAAACGAGCGTTGCTTATTATTTTAGTGGCGTTGCTGTTTGCACTTGCCGGCTGTGGCCAGGACGCGTTTGAACAGGTCAGGCGGCAGGAAACGCCGGAACCCAGCGGAAGGCTCGTCATTGACTTAAACGGGACGTGGGAAGTTGCCCAGGGCGGCATGGATTTGGTCCCGGCCGTTTTCGAGCGGAAGGTCCCGGTGCCGGGGCTTGTCGATATGGCAAAGCCCGCGTTTGAAGAAATCGGCAAAAAAAGCCCGAAGCGACAGGCATTCTGGTATCGCCGAACCTTTACCCTGGATAAAGACGTTACGGATGTAGCAATATTGAAGATTCACAAGGCAAAGTACGGCACGAAAGTATTGCTTAACGGCAGCCTCGTCGGCGAGCACCTGCCGTGTTTTACACCGGCACTGCTCGATGTCAGGCCGTTTCTAAAAACTGCCGGACAGCGGAACGAATTGATTGTCCGTCTCGGCGCCGACCGCGAGTCGCTCCCGGAGGGCATGCCGGCCGGCTGGGACTTCGAAAAATATCTCTACATCCCCGGCATATACGACTCGGTCGAATTGATCCTGACAGGTGCTCCGTATATCGAACGAATCCAGACCGTCCCGGACATCGAGCAATTCAGGGTGAAAGTCGTCGCGGAAATTGAAAACGTCGACGCGCGTGAATCCTTCGATCTGTACTTTCGTTTGCGTGAGGCGCGCACCGGCATAAACGTCGAAAGCGGTGCCGTGGGAATCGCCGACGCAGCCGGCAAACAAAAGCTTACCGTGAGCTTCGATATCCCCATCAAGGATTGTAATCTGTGGACTCCGGAAGATCCGTTTCTGTACGAGCTGAAACTGGCTACCAAAGGCGACGATACGAGCGTTCGTTTCGGCATGAGGTCGTTTAGGTTCGACAAAGAAACCGGAAGGGCAGTCCTGAACGGAAAAACGTATTTCATGAGGGGAACTAACGTCTGTATCTACCGCTTTTTCGAGGACGCCGATCGCGGCGACAAACCCTGGCGGGCCGAGTGGGTGCGAAACCTGCATCGCAAATTCAAGGGCATGAATTGGAACTCGATCCGCTACTGCATCGGTTTTCCGCCGGACTTCTGGTACGACATCGCCGACGAGGAAGGCTTTTTGATTCAGGATGAGTTTCCCATCTGGCTGCTGAGCGAGGCGCCGGAAAAACCCGTGGCCGAGAGGATCATCCCGGAATATACCGAATGGATGCGGGAGCGATGGAACCACCCGTGCGTTGTCATCTGGGATGCGCAGAACGAAAGTGTCACCGAAGAGACCGGCAAGGCCCTCGCCGCCGTGCGGCATCTGGATTTGTCGAACCGGCCGTGGGACAACGGCTGGGCGCCGCCGCAGTCACAGGAAGATTGCATTGAAACGCATCCTTATTTCTTCTCGAAATTATGGAACGAGTACTGGGCGGATGACAAAAAATTTGCCCTGTCGGATATGGCGAATATTTCCGGCCGGCCGTCAGTCAGAAAGGAGCAGGAAAATGACCGCCTGCCGATTATTATCAACGAATACGGCTGGCTGTGGCTGAATCGAGATGGAACCACTACCTGCCTGACCGGGAGCGTTTACGAGAAACTGCTTGGTCCCGATTCGACCGTTGCTGCCCGGCGAGAGCTTTACGCACGTTATTTGGCAGCCCTTACCGAATTCTGGAGAGCACATCGCGAATGTGCCGGCGTGCTGCACTTTTGCGGACTCGGTTATTCCCGGGCCGGCGACAAACCTCGCCCCGAAGGCGGTGCCACGAGCGACCATTTCATCGACCTGGAAAAGCTCACGTTTGAACCGAACTTCAAGCGATATGTTCGAGATGCCTTTTCGCCCGTCGGGTTGATGATTGATTTCTGGGCCGAGCAGCTTGACGCCGGCTCGCAGCGGAAGTTCGAGATCGTACTGATTAACGACCTGCCTGTGTTATTTAAAGGGCCCGTCCGCCTCGCCATCGAGCGGGACAGAAGGACTGTGGCCGAAAAATCGAAGAACTGCCAAATCGACGGCCTCGGAAGAATGGTCCTGGCCTTCGAAATGGAAATTCCAAAAGAAGAAGGCCAATACCAGCTCGTTGCGGAATTAACAGGCTCCGATGGCACTAAGGTCCGCAGTCTGCGGGATTTCTTAGTGTCGAGGGCGTCCCGCCCTCGAATCGCGGGCTGGAAGCCCGCGACACGTAAAAGGAGAAAATCATCATGAATAATTCATCTCACTCGCGTCGTGACTTCCTGAAAAAGGCCGGCCTGTACGCCTCGGCCCTCGCCCTGACGGGATGTCGGGCCGGTTCGCGAAGCGCTCCTGCCAAAACACCTCGGGAAAAACCCAATATCCTCTGGATTACATGTGAAGACGTCAGTCCCCGCCTGGGCTGTTACGGCGATGAACTTGCCATCACGCCGAACCTCGACAAGCTGGCCGGCCAGGGCGTGCGATATACCAAAGCGTTTGCGACCGCTCCGGTCTGCGCGCCGTCCCGCTCGTGCCTGATAACGGGTGTATATGCGACGTCACTTGGGACCCAGCACCTGCGCTCCGAGGTCAAACTGCCTGAAAAGATAAAGTGCTTCCCCGAATATCTCCGGGCGGCGGGATATTACTGCTCGAACAATTATAAGAAGGACTACAACTTCATTGATGTCAATGTCTGGGACGAATCGAGCCACGAGGCCCACTGGCGCAAACGCCGGCCCGGACAGCCTTTCTTCAGCGTGTTTAACTTTGTCTCCACACACCAGGGACAGATCAACGGTTCCGACGAAGAATTTGAAACGAATTACGGCTCGAAACTCGAACCCGACGAACGTCACGATCCGGTCGACATCTCGCTGCCGCCGTACTATCCCGACACGGAATTTGTGCGGAAAATCTGGGCACGCTATTACGATTTGATAACGTTTATGGACAAACAGGTGGGCGAGCTGCTCGGCCAGCTCGAAGCGGACGGCCTGACCGGCAATACAATCGTTTTCTTTTTCGCGGACCACGGTCTGGGAATTCCTCGATTCAAAAGAACGCTTTATGATTCGGGCCTTCATGTCCCGCTCATGGTTCGCTTCGGCGAGCGGTATCAACACCTGTCACCATGTCAGGCGGGAGAGAAAATCGACAGTCTGGCCAGCTTCATCGATTTTGCGCCCACCGTGCTAAGCCTGGCAGGCCAGCCGGTCCCGGCTTATATGCAGGGCCGGGCGCTGCTCGGTAGCCAGGCCCAGCCGCCGCGGAAATATGTTTTCGGAGCTTCAAGCCGGGTGGACGAGGCGTATGAATTTTCACGCTGCGTGCGCGATGAGCGTTACAAGTACATTCGCAATTATCTGCCGCAACTGCCTTACATCCAGCCGAGCGAATATCCCGACAGGGCCGAGATTATGCAGGAACTCCGGCGAGCCGTCGCTGAAGACGAGCTTTCGCCGGCGCAGAAAATGCTCTGGTTGGCGACTAAACCGGTCGAGGAACTCTATGATACGGCGGCCGACCCGCATGAAATAGATAACCTCGTCGGTCATCCCGAAAAAAAGGCCGTTCTTGAAAGGCTGCGTAAGACACTTCACGCCTGGATGCTTCAAACGCGTGACATGGGTTTGTTGCCGGAGGCTGAAATGCACATCCGTGCCGAAGGTTCGACTCCTTACACGATAGCTCGGAATGCACGCAAATATCCTCAAAGGCGTATTCTTGCCGCCGCCGACCTGGTGGGCAAAGGGCCGGAAAATATTCCAAAGCTCATCAAGTTGCTCAGCGATTCGGACGGCGTTGTGCGTTATTGGGCCGTGATAGCGCTGGATGCGTTGGGCTCGCAGGCGGCTCCGGCGACCGAGGCGCTCGAGGGTGTGCTGGAAGATGCCAGCCCGAACGTGCGATTTGCGGCCGCGGGAGTTTTGTGCCGGGCCGGTTTATGCGCCGAGGCGCTGCCCGTCCTGGCCGATGGACTCAAAGAGGACAGGGAAGAAACCGTTCTGTACGCCGCCAGAGAAATTCAGCGCATCGGCGCCGAGGCGATTCCAATCGTCGAGCAGATCCGCGAGGCCCGCGCCAGGTGCAAAACGCCCGACGGCAGCTATAAAAACAACAATCATGCGACGTTCATCGACTGGGCGCTGAAATACGCTCTGGAGAACTGTTCGCGTAGGGGCAATCCCGCGTGGTTGCCCTCATTCATTATCGGCGATCGGGCGGCCACATGGGGCCGCCCCTACGATGGGATGAGGAGTGGCAATGCCGAATGACGAAAAGGCAAGTGGTTTGTATGTGGCACGAGTTTGTGTTGTGGCGGCCCTGGGCGGGCTCTTGTTTGGCTACGATACGGGCGTGATCGCAGGGGCAATCGGTTTTCTGGAGACCCATTTCAACCTTGATCCCAGCTTTCAGAAGGGCTGGGTGGCGGCCAGCGCTTTGATCGGCTGCACGATCGGGGTTTCAATCGCCGGGTTGCTGAGCGACTGGCTGGGCAGGAAAAGGACGCTCATCGTCGCGGCGATTCTGTTCTTTATCTCGGCGGTCGGTACGGCGCTGCCTAAGAACGTCACCATGTTCGTGATTTTCAGAATCATCGGCGGCGTCGGAGTTGGGGCCGCGTCGATAACCTCACCGATGTATATCGCGGAGATATCACCGGCCCGAATCCGGGGACGGATGGTATCGGTCAACCAATTCGCGATTGTGACGGGCTTTCTCGTTGTGTATCTTGTGAATTATTTTATTGCTTTGCAGGGCACCGAGGCCTGGAATGTTGGCTACGGCTGGCGATGGATGTTCGGCTCGGAGGCGCTGCCGGCACTGCTGCTGCTGTCGTTGCTTTTCCTTGTACCCGAAAGTCCGCGCTGGCTGACAAAGTACGGCAGGCACGAAAAGGCATTAGCGGTGCTTTCACGAGTGGGCGGCCCGGCCCACGCAGAGCGTGAATTGAAGTCCATCAAGGACGCTATTGCCCACGAGAGCGGCTCGCTGGCCCAGTTGCTTAAGCCGGGGATGAGAATCGTGCTCGTGATTGGGATTGTGCTGGCCGTCCTGCAGCAGGTGACGGGCATCAATGTCTTTTTGTATTTCGGAGCGGAGATTTTCAAGAAAATGGGCTCGGGCACGAACGCCGCCCTGCTCAAGGAGGTGATCGTCGGGGCGGTGAATATGACTTTTACGGTAATTGCCATCTGGATGGTCGACCGTCTCGGGCGAAAACCTCTGATGCTGATCGGCTCGGCGGGGATGGGAATCTGTCTGGCGGCGATGGGCTTTGCCGGCTACCTGCAGCAGACGACGGGTATGTGGCTGTTGATTTTTATTCTCGGTTATATCGCCTGCTTCGCCCTTTCGGTGGGGCCGGTGACATGGGTGATTCTGTCGGAGATATTCCCGACGCGGATTCGCGGGCGTGCAATGGGAGTCGCTACGGTGTTTCTGTGGATGTCGAACTACATCGTTACGCAGACTTTCACGATGATGGATGAGAATTCCTGGCTGATCGAAAAGTTTCATCGCGGCTTTCCGTTTTGGATTTACGGCATTTTTTGCGTTTGCCTGCTGGTCTTCGTCTGGCGATTTGTGCCGGAGACAAAGGGCAAGACACTCGAAGAAATTGAAAAATACTGGTATAAGGAAAATTAAAGGTTAAAAATCAAAGAGCAAAAATAAAGGAAGGGCACCCGCTTTGCAGGAACTAAGTCATCCTTAACAGATTCAATTATCTTACTCAAACTGACCGATTCGTACTGTCATCCCTGCGAAAGCAGGGATCCAGGAATGTAACGAATGTAGTGGATTCCCGCTTTCGCGGGAATGACAAGTCGTGTTATGTTGTTGTTATTGAACAACTTACCATATTATTCGGCTCAAAATCGGTCAGTTTGAGTATCTTAATATTTAATATTTTATTTGCTTATGGATTTTCCACGACGAATGACAATTTCGAGCCATACGATAAATATCGCGGCCCGTTATGCCGAGACGGATAAGGGCGGTGTGGTTCATCATAGCGTTTACCCGGTATGGTTCGAGATGGGCCGGACGGAGCTTTTGCGAGCTAACGGTGTTGCGTATAAAGACCTTGAAGCGGTCGGCGTGTTCTTTGTCGTTGCCCAGTTGAATATGAAGTTTCGCCGGCCGGCGCAATATGACGAGCAACTCCTTCTGAAGACTACGTGCTCGGCGGTTTCGGCCGCCAAGGTCGAGCATGTATATAAGCTGACTCGCTGCAGCGATGGTGTAATCCTGGCCGAGGGCGACAGCGTTCTGGCCTGCGTAAATGAGAAGGGCAAGGTTCGGCGTGTGCCTGAATTTATGTATCCGGAGCATGGATAACGTGGTTTAATTTTCAGATTTCAGTTTTCAAATTGACAAACTGCCTTCGATAAACGACAATCACTTTATGACTTCCGAGAAAAAAGAATATTGCGGTTTGTTTGGCATATTTGGCGACGCCGAGGCGGTGCAAAAGACGTATTTCGGACTGCACAGTCTTCAGCACCGTGGCCAGGAATCGGCCGGTATAGCATCGAGCGACGGTAAGACTTTGCAGTGCTATGCGGGTATGGGCACGGTCAGACGTGTATTCCGTGCCGGCCAGGACATTTTTAAGAAATTGCCCGGGCGGACCGCAATTGGTCACGTTCGCTATTCGACATCCGGCGCCAGCAGGGCGGTAAACTGCCAGCCGCTTATGGCCGAATATTCCCAGGGTCAGGTGGCGGTGGCACATAACGGCAACCTGATTAACGCCGGGAGGCTGCGGGACGAATACGAGGCGTACGGCAGCATCTTCAAGTCCACCGCCGACACCGAGGTTATAACGCATTTACTTGCAAAGCCTACACACGTCAGGCATCCGGATCCTCTGGCACACGTGCTGAACCACCTGCAGGGGGCGTACAGTTTGCTGTTTCTTTTTGCCGACCGTATCGAGGCGGCGCGGGATCCTTTCGGGATCAGGCCTTTGTGCATTGGACAGACTGACGAGGGCTGCTATGTTGTTGCGAGCGAGACGTGTGCACTGGATGCCGTCGGGGCGAAGTTCGTTCGTGAAGTCGAGCCGGGCGAGATAGTCCGGCTGGATGAAAAAGGCATCTCCAGCAGATTTTTCGTCACGCAGGGCACCGTCACGCCGGCCCATTGTATCTTCGAGCATATTTATTTCGCCAAACAGAACAGCACGTTTTTCGGCGAGAATGTGCACGAGTACAGAAAGAAGGTCGGCAGGCAGCTTGCGTCCGAGCATCCTGTTGACGCCGACGTGGTGATTCCCGTGCCGGACTCCGGCACCTCGGCGGCGATAGGATACGCTGAACAGAGCGGGATTCCGTTCGATATGGGTCTGGTCAGAAGTCACTACGTGGGGCGGACTTTTATCTCGCCGGATCAGAAACTCAGAGAGCTTGAGGTCAAACTCAAGCTGTCGATTGTTAACGAAGTTGTCGCCGGCAAACGCATCGTCGTGGTGGACGATTCGATAGTTCGCGGTACGACGACGCGCGGCAAGATCATGGCGTTGCGGCTGGCCGGGGCTAAAGAAATACACATGCGGATTAGCTGTCCGCCGATCAGGTTCCCGTGCTTCTACGGCGTAGATTTCCCGACCAAAGAAGAGCTGCTTGCGAACAATCGCGATCTGGAGCAGATAAGGGAATTCCTCGGAGTTGACAGCGTTGGCTATACATCACTGGAGGGGATGCTGTCCTGTGCGGTGTTGCCGCCCGACCACTACTGTACCGCATGCTGGAGCGGCAAATATCGAATACCGGTCGATGTGGCTGTCAATAAGTTCACGATGGAACGGCATCAGATGAGTATGTTTGACGAAATAGATGGGGGCTAAATTTATCTTCCGATTGAAAAAACGGAAATTGACGGTTTTCCACCGATGAGCAAATATATCAGCTACGAAGAATCCGGGGTGAATATTGATGCCAACGACGAGATGGTTCGGCAGATCCAGTCGGCCGTTGCCAGCACATTCGGGCCTCGGGTAATTCAATCGCATAATGCCTTCGCGGGGATGTTCCGGCTGGACTACGACGAGAGACTCTTCAAGAGAAATTACAAGAATCCGGTCTTGGTAGCATGCACCGATGGCGTGGGCAGCAAGGTCCAGTTGGCCGGCCAGATGAAGAAATTCGATACTGTCGGCATCGATTTGGTGGCGATGAGCGTCAATGATATGCTCGTACAGGGGGCCGAGCCATTGTTCTTCCTGGACTATCTGGCGGTTCACAAGCTTCAGCCGGAAATTGTTGCCGAGCTTGTCAAAGGTATCGCGGCCGGCTGTAAGGCAGCGGATTGTGCACTGATCGGCGGAGAAACCGCTGAGATGCCCGATACTTATGCCCAGGATGATTTCGATATGGCTGGCTTCGCGGTCGGGGTGATTGAGCGAAAGAAAATCATCACGGGTCAAACCATCAGAAGTGGCGACGTGATTCTCGGCCTTGCTTCCAGCGGACTGCACAGCAACGGTTATACGCTCGCTCGTAATATCTGTTTCAAGCAGGCGAAGCTCAAGATGACCGATGTGCCGGATGAACTCGGCGGCGCTGTGCTGGGCGATGTTTTGCTTACACCCACGCGGATTTATGTTCGGCCGATTGTGAAATTGCTCTCGCAGTACAAAGTCAAACGAATCGTCCACGGCATGGCACACATTACCGGCGGCGGTCTGTCGGGCAATGTTCCGCGGGTGCTGCCGAAAGACTGCAACGCGGTAATAAAAAAATTGAGCTGGCCGAAGCATAAGATTTTTACGTTTCTGCAAAACACAGGCCCCGTCGAAGAAGAGGAAATGTACCGGGTTTTTAATATGGGGATAGGTTTTGTGCTGATCGTGGCTGAGGATTTCGCCGATTCGATCGCCCGGAAGCTGACGCGATCCGGCGAGCAGGTTTACAGGATAGGCAGGATAACCACCGGGACCGGCAGAGTAATTCTGAAATGACAAAAAAGTATACCATGTTCGCCCTGGCAGCGGTGGTTTATGCGGTTTTTGCCGTTTATTTGTATCGGCCGTATTTCAATGGCTTCGGTTCACTGCGTTTGCAGGACCTGTTCGTCGCAAATATCTGTCTGGCATCCTTGGGCGCTTATGTTCTCAGCCGACGCTGGGTGGCCGGGTTCCCCGAGTCGTTTTTTGCCGGAGCCATTTACGGCTTTGGGCCGTTCGCGATCGGATTAGCAAAATTTCACCCAACCGCGGGCTTTTTATTCGCTGCTATACCGTGGTTGTTTTGCCCGGCGGTATTTGGCCCTCAAGGCAAATTCAAACCGCTGCGAATACCGTTGTCGCTTCTACCGTTTCTGGCAATCGTGCTGTTCTTCCAGATCTCCACCCGCTATGGCTTAGACCCGATTCCAATCACACTCAAACTCCATGGCGCCGAGATGGCCGGCCTGCTGGCTCCGCTGGTTGCCGCTAAACGCAACATGACTTTAGTCGGCTTTTATCATATTCCGGTTGCGTCACTGATTATGGGCATTGCTATGCTCCTTGTACCGCTGGAAGGTCTGAGCAGGGGCGGGATTTCGCAGAGGGGAAGAATTCTCAAGGGTCTGGCGGCTCGGCGATTCGGCATTGTGGCGATTTTCGCCGGTGCCACGATATTGGCCTTCTGTGATTCTTTCTTCGATATCAGCCCGATTATCTTCCTCGCAATCAGCACGCTTTGCTGCTCGGTACTTATCGGTGCCGGGATGCAGGGGCTAATCAGTGCCGGCCCGGCCGATAGGAGGTGGGTTCTGTTAACTGCGATCCTGTTGGGCGTTCTTGCCATCGTCACACTGCTTTTCGCAACAAAGTATTTTCAGACCGCAGCAGGACTCGGGGCCGGATACGCTCGGCTGCTGACCGAGACGGCGAAGATGTACATCCTCGGAGCTCTCGCCATTGGGATGCTTTTCGTTATCGCGCGTGCGAAATTGCGGATTCACCCGGTTCGGCAGATCCTGCTCTATGCAACAATGGCCCTCGATATCTTTCTCGGCGCAAGATTTATAGTCGATACGATTCTGTAAGGAAAAAAGTGCCTAAAATGCCTAAAGTTAAAAGTGCCTAA
>CAZSOR010000034.1:0-3421 GCA_964608395.1 uncultured Pirellulales bacterium | reverse complement strand
TTCCGGAACAGAGGGCAATGGCCACGGTGTGCTAAAATATTAGGAAAAAGCGGCTTCTTAACATATGTGTTCGCTTTTTCGTGTTTTTGCGAGACAACTTGCTTGGGTTTACCGGATATTTGTTGCAATCTCAATGAGATTGTGATATCATCAGACTTTATGTGTGAAGGAGCCTCGCTTATGAAGTCAAATGGGAAATCTCGACCTGCCGAAAGGAAAGGCTAAAATGATGCGCGAAAGAGATGGATTTACGCTAATCGAGCTGCTGGTAGTCATCGCGATTATCGCATTGCTGATGGCGATTTTGATGCCCGCACTGCAACGAGTGAAGAAGCAGGCAAAAACAGTGATCTGCCAGTCGAATCTCAAACAGTGGGGAACAATCTTTGCGATGTACACGGACGATAACAATGGTTTCTTCCCCAAGCGCACAGGCGGTACAGGGCGTTGGATCAATGTGTTGTACGACTACTATTATCGCGATGCCAAGATACGCTGCTGTCCAATGGCGACTAAGATTAAGAATCCGATTTATCCGCCCGGGGGCACCGGCACACTTGGCGTAGGCGGTGACGCATTTACGGCCTGGGGCAAGATCGGTGTGACCGGCTCGCGGCCGGACGGTGTGGAAGAACCCGCCGGTACGTGGGGCAGCTATGGGATTAACCACTGGGTCTATAGGGCTGCCGAGGATCCGCTTTACAACCAGTCGGCCAAGGACTACTGGGGTACAGTCAACGTAAAAAATAACGCTTCCATTCCCCTGTTTCTGGATTGCTGGTTCTGGTGTGGCGGGCCGGAAAATGACGATACCCCACCCAGCTATGACGGCGAGCGGTTCGATCCACACGTGAATTCCATGAACCGGTTCTGCATCAATCGGCACGATCAAGGTATTAACGGCGTCTTTTTGGACTATTCGGCCAGAAAAATCTGGCTCAAAGAATTATGGCGTTTGCGATGGGCCAGGAATTTCAGCCTGTCGGCACAGTTGCCCAACTGGGAGACCGAAGCACCCTGGATGGCACACTTCAAGGGACCTTAACGGTCAATTGTGGCCAAATGTTTGAAGAGTATAGGAACGACGAACAAGTGGTTGGTGTCGTAGAGGATGCACTTTATGAAGTAGCCCTCATGTGTCTCTCTTCGAATGTTTAGTCGGAAAATACAACTCAAGATTAATCAATTTGCACCGGATAAATCGTCACCTTGTTCTGATATATTACCGGCGGCAGCATGTACGGTTCCGGATTGGTTAATCTTTCCTCAATTTCCTTTACTTGTTTTTCAGCGCTTTCAAGGTTGGCTTTTAATTTATACACTTGCTCCTCCAAATTATTCCATTCGTTAAACATATCAATAAAAGTTTTGTCCCGGTCGCGAATCTTAGTAGCAGCCTGTTGTCGGGCCTCTGCACTTTTTAGCTCAATCGTCTGTTCAACGAACATTTGTTCCAGCTTCACGAGCATTCCTTCGGGCAATTGCCTGCGCCGCTCGATAGCCTGCATGTCTTGAGGAGTTTTGCGATATTCATTGATTATCGACATCTTTCCCCGTATTCCTGCAAGGTCTATTTCGAGTATGTCCAGCATCTTGTCCATCTCAAGCATATTTTCTTCGGCCTTTTCATACGCTCCCACGTCGGAGAGCGAAAAGTAGCGGGAGTTCTTTATTTCGTTGTATTTTGGCTTTATCTGGTCGGCCTGTTTCTGTTTTTCGGGCAGGATTTTTGTTATTTCGATTATCTTTTGCTTTTTGTCTTTAATATATTGTTCGTACTCCTGTATTCTTGCATTAGTTTCGTTCGCATGAATCTCGAAATAGGCTTGAACCATCTTTTTCGCATCTTCCTGGCTTACTGCATAAAGAAAGACTGTATCGTGGTTCTTAATTGCATCGATACCCCACCAGGTAATGGCGTCCGAAGCGGTCATGAATTTTTGCTGCTGCTGGGATAAGGATTTTCCTGCTGAGGTCTTTAGGATTTCCAATATACCCTCGTGACTGTTTGGCATATCTTCGTGTGGGCGTCTTATATGGAGTACAGCCACATGTGTGGGCTTAACAAGACCTTGCCCGGAGTTAAACGGACGGCTGCCCAACCAGAGCTGCGACCTCTTGTTATCGATTTCGAACTTCAGTTTAGTCTCGTACTCGCCGGACCTGGCAACCAGTAAAGGTGTAAAAATGCAGACTGAAACTAAGACCATTACGAATTGGCGTTTTATTGAGCGGTTCATTTTTCAAATCTCCTTTCTATGGATCATTTTATTCGCAATTTGGCTTCGGCTGCTGCGGCCGTTTTCGGATAAGTCTCAACAATATATTGGTATTGCTGTTTTACTATAGTCTCGGCCTCAGGATTTTCACTGAGCAGTTCCGCTGCGGCTAACAATCGAGCGGCACTGCCCGATTCGGTTATCTTACGTTCGATCTCCGCAAACGTTAGCTTGCTTTCTTTTGGCCTTACGACCGTATGCCATACAACAGAGGCTGTTGCCAAAACCAAAATACTCGCTGCTATTGCGGCATATTGGGGCCAGCGTATTTTTCTGGTTTTAGCTGCTGGGATACGAATGCTTGCGGTTTCCGCCAGACCATCGGCCCAGATGACGCCGGCAAGCTCAAGCGATTTTTGCAGAGTATCCAGTACCTTTCGACATTCCTCACATTTGGTCAAATGCTCACCCACTTTGCTCGAATCACTCGGTGATAACTGGCCGTCAGCATAATCTACGAGCATCTGTTCAATATCTTTACAAGACTCTTCCATTATGGTTCGACACCTCGTTCTAATAATCGCTTAGCAAGAATCATCCTCGCCTCTCGCAGACGGCTTCGTACTGCCGATGGGCTCAGAGCTAATATTTCGCCGACCTCTTTTGAATTCAGATCGCAAAAATATCGCAATACCATCGGCGCCAGCAAAGAATCATCCAGTTTTTGCAAATTCTCTCGCACAATCTCAAGCTCCTCGGCGACAATTACATTTTCGACTGCCGGTTTTGAGGCTTTTTTGGTTTCCAGCCTTCGTTTCAGTATTTCGCTCACATGCCTTCGGAAAGTTCGCCGGCGCCGGTGTTCCATCAGACATCTATTTACAGTGACTTTTATCAGCCACTTGACGTCGTCCTCTCGGCTCAGAAGGGCGGTTCGCGAACCACCCCTACACTGCTTCAGCGCCCGGATGGACACGTCCTGCAGAACATCATCGCCATCCGAAGCGCTCAATCCCATGCCGGCGATAATCCGCTTGAGACGCCAAAGCTCGGCAGAAAAGACTTCCATCAAGTTTGATTCTGGTAACCATTCGTTGGTTGCATGGTCCATCTCTACCACAAAATCCGCGATTATCTGATTCACTTGTTTACATCCGATCCGTTTCGGCGCTGGCCCATCTATCAGTATAATGCTTGAGAGT
>CAZSOR010000033.1:7703-22672 GCA_964608395.1 uncultured Pirellulales bacterium | reverse complement strand
CGGACTTCGAATCCGAAGGTTGGAGGTTCGAGTCCTCCCGGGCGCGTTTTTGTAACTCTTTTCTTGTGCCGCACTGAACACTTCCATTGCTGTAATATTGTGCGCGGCTTGAGTTTCCTGTGATAACTGTATTGTAGGCTCAATAATAAAATATCACTACTCAAGCCTTTTTCAATCCCACCACAACCTTTGGGACGATAATTAAAAATCGGCTTATGTAGCCGCAGAGTGCTGGTTTGCACGATATCAGACAAGATGCAAGAAACAGGGACGGCTAAAATATGGTTTTTTGACTTGACTTTGCAGCTTTAGGTTATTAGTATAATAATGACAGTTCGCATACGTGCAGGTGGTTGTCTGAGGAGTTAGGATATTGTGTCCCCGATTCGAAGATGCTGCTTCCGTTGCGTTTGAAAGGAGCGAGAGAATGAGCGTGAAGAACTCGAACAGAAACAGTCTGATTGTACGGTCTGGATTTTTGGTAGCAATGGCCGTTATAGGTGCCGGAATATTGAGAGCAGGCCCGTCGCCTGAGGGAAAGGACATCAGTGCAGCCACCGATCATGCTTCAAGGCGGCCGGCTCGTTCGAAACCGGCCTACGTGCCGGGCGAGGTCATTGTCAAGCTCAAAGACCGACAAATTGACGGCACCGGCCTATTTTCACTGTCGGCACCGACGGGACACGAAGCCGCCTTGCTTCGCCTGCAGGCCAACTATGGGCTCTCCAATGAAGGCCCGGTGTTTGACGGCGCTCATCGACGGCTGAAGCACGAAGATGCTCCCAAGGGGCAGGCGCCCGGCAAGATCGGTATCTTATCTTCGGCCAGGCCAGAGGTGGCTGCCGGGTCGTCGACGGCCCCCGAGCTGCTTCGATTCTATCTGCTCAGGACCGACCGGGATGTGCCGGGCGTGTGTGCCGAGCTCCGGGGTGACCTTGAAGTGGAGTATGCGCAGCCCAATTATATCTATGAGCGATGTGGCGACCCGAACGATCCGGAATTTCCCGATCAATATGCCCATCAACTGATCCAGATGTCCGAGGCATGGGACATCTCGACCGGCAGTCACGATATAGTGGTCGCCGTGCTGGATACCGGTGTTGATGCGAATCACCCTGACTTGAAGGACAATATCTGGGTCAATAAAGGCGAGATTCCCAATAACGATATAGACGATGATAACAATGGGTACATCGACGACGTTTCCGGCTGGAACTTCGAGGACGACAGCAACGACGTCATACCGGACGATGGAGGCTACTACTCGGTCGTGGGTCACGGCACACAGGTATCCGGGGTCATCGCGGGAGTGGGTAACAATGGGGTAGGCGTCTGCGGCGTCAACTGGCAAAGCAGCATAATGGCTTTGCGATTGAGCATCTACGTGACCTCCGCCGAGGTGGCTGAGGCTCTGGATTATGCCGCGGCTAACGGCGCACACGTTGCAAATATGAGTTTCGGCAGCGATGAATTCGGCCCGGAGGGAGATCCGCTCGTCAAGACGGGGATTGATAATGCCTTTGCCCGGGGCGTTCTGCTCGTAGCCAGCGCCGGCAACGACGACTCGGCCAGGCCGAACTATCCGGCGGCATACTACAATGTCATGGCGGTTGCTTCGACCAACGGCGAAGACATCAAGACCGGACACAGCAGCTTCGGGTCGTGGGTCGATATCACCGCTCCCGGCACCGACATCGTCACAACCGATCTGGGCAACGAATATATCGCCACGGCGGGGACGTCCTTTTCCGGCCCATATGTCGTGGCGGTCGGGGCCCTGGTGCTTGCGCATAAGCCGGAGCTGACACATATAGAGGTCAGAGCTATCCTGGAAAACACCACCGACCCTGTATACTACGGGGATGTCGATCCCGTGCAGGGCTACATCGGCACCGGGCGGGTAAACGCCTACCAGGCCCTCATGGCGGCGGACCGAAGGTATCCTTTGGGAGAAATCGTCGAGCCGATGCAGCAGCAGACCTTCGCGCCCGACGGCAATGATATACCACTTACCATGTTCGTGCACGGCGACTCCTATCAACTCGAATACAGCTACTATGGCAATGATGATTGGATCACGCTAAGTGATGGCAGTTCCCCTATAGATCCCAACGGTTTGGTTCATCTTGTATTTCCAAATCCCGGAGCCGGAGTATTCGAGTTGCGTCTTAACGTGACTACCGACGGGGCCGTCCACACCGATCGCAAGATATTTGGCATTGAACTCGGCGCCGAAAAGGTCCCATGGCCGATGCCGGAGATATCGGATGATCCTGAAGAACTGCCGGATGAGATGTACGTGGGCAGCCCGTTGTGTCTCGACGTTGACGGGGACGGACGAAACGAGATTGTCGAAGCGTCGGTCACAATGAGCGACTACTATTACGGAGGGACAATAAGCATCTGGAAAGACGATGGAACTGTTCTTGACGGCTGGCCTTCTGCGCTGGGAGAAAGCTCCTGGGACTCAATGGTTGCTTCGGGCCTGGCGGCCGGAGACATCGACGGCGACGGCGACTACGAGATAGTTGTGGTGGACGATTATAATGTCATGGCCACTGCTCTGCACGTAGAGAGCGGCCAGACAGTTGAGGGCTGGCCCGTGGGAGTCGGCGACTACTGGTACGCCTATATCATCGGCAGTCCCGTCCTCGCAGATCTGGACGGCGACGGCGACAGCGAGATTATAGTTGCCCTTGATGAAGAATCCAGAGAAAGCGACGGCCTGTTTGCCTTCCAGGGCGACGGAACGTTTCTGTGGCAGCGGCGGTACACCTCGGAGGGCCCCATAAGCGTTGCGGATTTTGACGGCGACGGTGACGTGGAGATCGCGCTTTGCGGATACGGCCCCGGCATCACGCGCGTATACACCTTCATTCTCGACCACAACGGTCAGCAGATTAAAAGATGGCGGGGCGGCAGCAAGAAGGGAACGGCCATCGCCGACCTGGACGCCGACGGCGAGCCGGAGCTGGTGTTCTGCACCGAGGACAGCGTAATGGCGGTCCACGTTGACGGCAGCACGCTCTGGACAGCCAGAGTTCGCGAGACGTTCGGTGATGAAGGTGCCTTGAGTGTCGGAGACATCGACGACGACGGCTTCGGCGAAGTCTATGTCAACAGCTACATTGAAGAAGACGGCTTCGCATACAGTCTCGTGCACGCCTTCGACCATGAAGGCCGGGAATTGTCCGACGCCGGATTTCCAAAAACGCTCATGGGCGATCCATGGTTCTGTTCTCCTTTGATCGGCGACGTTGACGGTGACATGCAGAAGGAACTGGTGGTAGCCTCGGCCGGCGCTGCGATCATGGCCTGGGAGTCCGACGGCTCGACTACAACGGGATTTCCAATGCTGGGCCTATCTACCGATATCGGCTGCACACCGGCCCTTGAGGACCTCGACCAGGACGGTGACCTTGAGATGATGGTCAACGGCTATGACTATCAATTCCATGTCATCGACCTGCCGGGCTCGTACGACCCCGTGACGACCGATTGGGGCATGTCGAGGCACGATCCTCAAAATTCGGGATGGACCTTGCCGGCACCGACGTTGGATCCGATATCGGTGCCGGACCAAATCGAGCCGGGCCAGATACTCGAGTTCCAGTTGACAATCTCGAATCCCACGAATCAGCCGACTCAGCTTTCGGTCGGCAATTTGCCCGAAGGGGCTTATTATATTCCGGATACGCAAACTGTTGTCTGGAAGCCTACGGCAGACCAGGCGCCGCACACGTACACATTCTCTTTCCTCGTGACAGACGGAATCAGACAGCACAGTCAGAGCGCATCGGTTACCGTCGTGCAGAACGCGATTTACTGGGCCGATATGGATACCGATCCGAACTGGCTGCTCGATGCCGGCTGGGCATGGGGCACACCGACAGGGGCCGGCTCATGGAACGGCGACCCGGATTCAGGCTGCACCGGCGAGAACGTCATCGGATACGAACTTGAAGGCGACTATGCTGACAATATGACTGAAGCACGCTACGCAACAACTGGAGCGATAAACTGCGAGGGACACAAAAATATCAGGCTGAGTTTCCGACGATGGCTTGGGGTCGAATCGCCCTATGACTATGCCGACGTTCAAGTATCGAATGACGGCACGAATTGGGTCGATCTCTGGACGACCGGGCTTTTTCACGTCTCCGACGAAGCCTGGCAGTCCGTGGATTATGCTGTTCCCCCGTCGATTGCCGATGGGCAGGCGACGGTTTACTTCCGCTGGGGTATCGGCCCGACGGACGAGTCGGTAACTTATCCCGGTTGGAATATAGACGACGTGCAGGTTACTGGCGATCCCATCGATTAGATCGCCGGCAAGACCGGCTGCGACATGGTTTTTAAGCTGCGGTGTATCACTATCATAGTGAGGGTTGCCGTGCGCTCGGACGGTTGTCCGGCCTGCGAACCATTTTGGCCTCCCCATGCCTGATTTTGCGCTTAAATTTCTGACGAAGAGCTTGCGTTTCAGGACGATCCGTTTACAATAGGGGATATGTGAGTTCATCTTTTTTGAAAGGAGCACGGGAAAATGTTGAAGAATTTGGTATTGATTATTCTGACGCTGTCGCTGATTACGACCGGTGCGATGGCCGGTGAGTGGATGGATTTGTTCGACGGTAAGACGCTGAATGGCTGGAGCGTTCATAGCGGCTCTGCGAAGTATCGTGTTGAGGACGGGGCGATAGTGGGCACAGCAGTGAAGGGCAGCCCCAACACGTTTCTTTGTACGAACAAAGAGTACGGAGATTTCATCCTGGAGTTTGAGGTCAAATGTAATCCCAGATTGAATTCCGGGGTCCAGATTCGCAGTCAGATCGCCAAAGATCCTATGTTTTTCGTGTTTAGAAGGCCCGATGGCCGGCCCCGGCAGCGTGTGATTCCGCCGGACCGCGTCTACGGCTACCAGGTGGAAATCGCCAGTGCGGAAACCGGTACCTCGGGCGGGATTTATGACGAGGCCCGGCGAGGATTTTTCCTGGCCGATTTGACCGACAGCCCAGCTGCCGGCAAGGCCTTTAAGGACGACTGGTGGAACAAGTACCGAATCGAGTGTAAAGGCAGCTCCATCAAAACGTCGGTCAACGGCGTTCCCTGTGCCAATCTGAGGGATTCGATGGACACCAAAGGGATCATCGGCCTTCAGGTCCACGGGCTCGGCAGGAACTTTTTTCCTTACCATGTCCGCTGGCGGAATCTCCGTATCCGTGATCTGGACGCCGCCCCCGGAAAGCTCAAGGTCGTGGTCGTTACCGGCGGGCACGATTTCGAGCGAGAGCCGTTCTTCAAAATGATGGATTCGATCAAGGGAATTACCTATACCGAGGCGATACAGAAGGATCACAGCGAGTTGTTCGAGGACATCAGCGGCTGGGATTATGATGTTATCGTGTTCTATAGTATGACTCAGCAGATTTCGGAAAAGCGGCGGAAGAATTTCCTCGAGCTGCTGGATAAGGGCGTCGGAGTCGTAGCGCTGCATCATACCATGTGTTCGTTCCAGGAGTGGCCCGAGTTCAAGAAGATAATCGGCGCCAAGTACTATACGAAGGATACTATGGAAGACGGCGTTATGTGCAAGGCCGGTTCGTACAAGCATGATATTGATATGGCGATCCGCGTCACCGACAAGCAGCATCCGATTACCGAGGGTATGAGCGATTTTCCGATTCATGACGAAGGCTACAAAAACTGTTGGTTTGACCGGGATAATCATGTTCTCCTGACAACCGAGCACGACGCCAGCGATAAGACCGTCGCCTGGGTGAGAAGATACGGCAAAGCAAAAGTCTGCACGATCCAGTTGGGACACGACTCAAAGGCATACGAGAATCGCAATTACCACTTGTTGATAAATCGTGCCATTCTCTGGACATCCAATAGATTGTAAAGAGCGATACATAAGCCAAAGCGGGTTTTGCCCGGGCTTTCCCGGTGCCGGGTGACATTCAAACCAGGGCACCGGCGCCTTCGGCTTTTAATCGACCGCCGGCTGCCAGAGATATAGAAATTGGGCTCCGCCTGCATTCAGCCAATCGGGCAGTTCGAGATTAACCAGCGGTCCGATGCCGTCTGAGCCGGCCGTCGCCAGGCCGTAGGCATTTGGCTTATAGTTTGACGGCCGGTGATAAATGACGATCGAGGTTTTCTTTACGCCCGCAATTTCCCTGGCCCATTTGATGCCATCGTCCAGATAACCGATTTTGTCGATCAGCCCTTGCTGCAGTGCCTGCTGAGCCGTGAATACCCGTCCATCGGCCAGCTTCTTTTCGTCGATATTTTTACGGCCCTTCCGTACGACCTCGAAGAACTGTTCGGAGAACTGCTTGATTATCCCCTGCAGCACTTTGTGCTCTTCGTCGCTCAAATCGTGCAGAGGTGACGCCATATCTTTCAACTCGCCGCTCTTTATAGTGACGGCTTTGACGCCGATTTTCTCCATGGTCCCCGCCACGCTGAACGTCTGGAAAACCGTGCCGATATTTCCGACCACGCCGCTTGGCTGGGCAATGATCCCGTCGCAGCCGCAGGCAACGTAATACGCGCCGCTGCAGCCAATGCCCAGCACGCAGGCTATCACGGGTTTTCCCGTTTGCCGTCTGAACTTCAGCAGGTGATGGTACATAATGTCACTGGCTGCGACGGTCCCGCCCGGAGAGTTCAGGCGAAGGACCACCGCTTTGACGGACTTATCTGCGGCGGCCTTGTCGAGTTTCTCGATGAACAAGCTCACCGGATTCTCGCCCGAACGCATCCAGCCGCCCCTGCGCCTGTTGGCAAGCATTCCGTCAACATCGATAATTACGATCTTATCAGAGACAAACAACCCGGCGTCCCTTTGTATCCGGCTCTCTACGAGTTGCCGGTTCGTGGGCACCATCTTTATTTGAAACGCAGTTTGTCCGCAGCCGGCCAATATGACCGGTAATATTAATAATCCCAAATACAACCAGTTATGTCTTCTAAACATTTTCTGTTCTCCTATGAGAGATTTCAGTTTTTTAATGCCGGGACAAACCTTATACAACCGGTTTTGCGTCCCTGAGTAATTCTCCGATATCCTTAATTCCTACGCCGGGCCCTTTCGGTACGGTAATCGAGCCCTCCCTGATTTCCAAAGGCGGATCGAACCAGTTGCTGTATCTCTCGGTTCCCTTTTTGTATTCCTGGTATAAGCCGATGTCCGGCGTGAAAGAAGCGAAATGCAGCATGTAAACGAAGCCGAAGCCGCCCGAAATATGAACGGTTGTCGGCATCCCCGCCAGGGCCGCCATCCGCGCTACGCGTGTCGAACGAATCAGCCCGCCGTAATATTGCAGGTCCGGCTGGACGATGTCCACGCCGTGGTTGTAAATTGCCCAGCGAAAACGACGCTGACTGTATTCCTGCTCGCCGCCGGCAACGGGGATTGTTAAAGCATCAGCGACCTTTTTCGTGTCTTCGAAGTGGTCGAAAGGGCAGGGCTCCTCGAAATAGACCGCGCCGATATCTTCCAGCATTCTTCCGATTTCGATGGCATTGGGCGGGTCATACGAGCTGTTGGCGTCGGCATGGATCGCGATGTCGTCGCCCAGTCTCTTACGTGACAGGGCAATGAGTTTCTCGGTCCTGCCGGGCATGGCATCGGCGTTTCTGCTCATTCGCCCGCCGAGTCTGAACTTGACGGCTTTTGCGCCCGTCTCGGCGAGAAGGCCAGCGAGATATTCTACTTCTTGCTCCGGCGTCGAATCCCGGCGCCCGCTTGCTATGTAGAAGTCCACTTCGTTACGGACAACGCCGCCAAGAAGCTGGCCGATTGATTTACATGATACTCTGCCTATCATGTCCAGCAGGGCGAATTCCACCCAGGCCACGGGACACCATAGCGCCAGGCCCTGGAGCTTGTAATTGCTGCTATACCGGTACACTTCGAACAGGTGCGATTCCAGGTCCCGGGCGTCTTTACCGATGAAGTAGGGGATCACAAGCTTGTTCAGTATCGGGGTTAAATAGTCCGGCCTGGAATTAGTTATGGCAACGCCTTCGGCACCGTCTTTCGACCTGACGCGCAGGATATACTCCCGATCTTTTCGCAGTAGTTCAATCGACTCAATTATCAGCGGCGAGTCAACGCCGTCCAACTGCAGCACACGCGCTTCGGCGGCTTTCTCCAGCTCTTTTATCGAAACCTGCCGGGTATTAGAAGGAGCTTGCGGTTTACCTATTGTGGCCTTGCAGCCCGGCAGGATCGACAATAAACCTGCCCCAGCCGTCACTTCAACAAAATCCCGACGATTCAAATGCATATTTGACCTTTCGTTTCGTATGTTATTTGTTTCCTCTTGATTATGCCCATTTCAAGCCCGGCTTCAATCGTTTTTACCTTATTTCGGATTTAGAAATTTGTGCTTCGGATTTCCGGCCAAAGGTCGGCAAATTGGCTTTGTTTGGCTTTGAATTGGCTTTGTTTTCTCGCGGCCCAAAACCACAAAATCTCTCATATCTCCCTTTCATATAGATACTTACGTTCATTTCATCTGTTTTGAAATTGGCTTTGTTTTTTCAAATTAGCCACGAATTAACACCAATAAACACCAGATTTCCTCTCATTTTTGCCTTTTTTTTACATTTTTTAGTTCAAATTTTTCATTTTTTGCTGATTTACCCAGTGAGATGCCGGCTGTGCCTATCTCATGGGGTGAACGCGGAAGAAAAGAAAAAATAGTCAATCGTCAATAGTAAATAATCAATGACAAAGCCTTTTTACTTCTTTGATTTCTCAAGTCATAATTCAAATCACGACATACTACATACCATATACGACATGCGAAACACGATATTCGTATGTTAAGTGTATATTATATCATATTTAATGTTAAATATCAAGTGAATTATGAAAAAATTTCCGTGAGAAGTAACTTGCTACGCTTGGCTTGTGATACGGGTGACGAATTATGAACTCGTAGGGTGCGATGCATCGCACCACTTCAATTATTTAAATGTAATGATCATAAAGAAGTATGCTCCAATTTTGCGATACCATCGCCTCTATCCCAGTGAGGATATATTATAATCGTTATTGGTGCGTTTAAACGCACCCTACCTCTTGTTTCCGATAAAATCATTCGGTCATTATCGTGATTTTCATGTGGTTCCATTTGTAATTGACGGTGTGTGATTTGCCTTTCTCGTTTTTCATTGCGTCCGACCAGATGAGGGTCATTTGTTTTCCGTCAGGACTTATCCATTTTGGAGAGAGACTTGGCTGATAGGTTCGGTTCCCGGGATCGTCAACTGTCCAATAGTCCGTGTAGTAAAACCGATGCCAGGGGCCATAAGGCTTCTTTGAATACCAGAATCCCAGGCTGCCTGTTCGCGTATGCATCCATGCATCGTAGTAGTCCTTATCCGAGGACGTCATCTTTGATCCGCCATAGGTCCCTCCATTGACCATGATGTAAAGGCCAAGGCCTTTGTTCCATACCACCGAAGGCACCCATGAATACCATCCAAAGTAATTGCCGTCACTGCTCTTTTGAGGGAAAACGTGGACATATCCACGCTTGCGGATGTCCGAAGTCCAGCTCGGTTGAGAGTCCTTGTACTCCACAAAGTATTCCCAGGCACTTCGGGTGCCGAGCTTGTCTTTGGGGACACGTGCCAACAGTAGCTTATGGGCATGCGCGCCCTCCGGCGAGTAAATGTAGAGGTAGCTGTCTTTCGCCGCAGCGTTGTCCTTGCCGCACTTGACAAAATCGACGAAAGAAAAGGGGTAGGCTTTTTGCTTTTGATGAGGAAGTCCGAATTCTTCAAGGAAAAACATTTCATCGGGATTCACTTGGTTGCGGGCATTATCCTGTGGGCCGATTTTCCGTTCATTTCCGTTGCGGTCCACACGGCACCATGTATCACCGTTGTCTTTGGATTTGAGCAATTTTATGCCCCGGAAGGGGCCGGACCATCGAGGCCCGGGTGTCTTCGAAACAACCGAATACAAAACGCCGTCGACCGAAACCACCCCGTACCCAAACCAGCTCCCGGGACCTCCGGAAAAGTCAGGATAGTTGGGAATATCGCTTATCGAGAAGTTATCCGGGCCACCAATAATGCGATACAAGTGATTATGGTAGTACTTAATTCCAAGCCAACTGCCGTCGCACATTGGGGTAATCTGCGAGTCATCCGCCGCCCACAGGGGCCGCCAGTTGTCCCCGTGGCGTTCAGAACGATATAAAGTGTCTTTGTGAAAGGTGACTCCGGCCGGGATATGTTTGATGTCGATTGCCGATGACAAGGCTGTTGGGCCCCATGTCATGGACAAGATAAAGACTACAGTATTCATATAGTAGTATCTCATTTTTTCTGCCCTTTCTTCTATCCTAAATTTCTTATTTATGCAAAATTAATACCATTTCCACGGTTCATTTTATTGAAACGTTAAAACGGCCTCGTTCGGTTCCTTAGATTTTAGATTATCAAACATGAGTTTATTTGTCATGGATTCTTTAGGGAAAGATTCAAGTCAGATTGTTATTCTATATTAATTTAAATCCGATTGACAATTTGCCGGCGATAGCGTAAGAAATGTGTGTCAATTTTGATTCAACTGTTGTGAAAGGGTACTTCTTATGGGTAAGAACATTTGTTGCGCGATGGTTTTACTGGTCTTGTCGATTGGTAGTGTATCGGTTGCTGCTAATCCCTATATCGGGCATTGGGCGTTGACCATTCCCGGCGGCGGGGCAGGCTGGCTGGGTGTTGTGCAGGAAAATGGGGAATTGAAAGCGAGCATCCTGTGGGGTGGGGGCAGTGTCGTTCCGGTCAGTAGAGTCAAAATGGATGGTGACGCACTCAGACTGGAACGTGATCATAAGATCAAGCGCAGAGACGGCAAAGTGGATGAGATAACTGAGAAGATTATCGCGAAGATATCAGGCGATGACCTTTCTTTGACACAAATCATGCCTCGCCGGGACGGCAAAGGTGATAACCGCAGTGACTTTACCGGCAAGCGGATTCCTCCTTTGCCGCCTAAGCCGGATTTGTTGAAGGCCGAGTACGGCAAGCCGATCAAATTATTCAACGGAACCAATCTGGACGGATGGAAGCTGACCAATCCGCGTCAGACAAGTGGCTGGTCGGTTAAAGATGGAATTCTTATCAACAGGCCGGAGCAGAAGGAAGGCCAGCGTCACATTTCCTACGGCAACCTTCGCACCGAAGCCGAGTTCGAGGACTTCAATCTGAAGCTGGAAGTGAACGTATCCGCGAGAAACAACAGCGGTGTATATCTGCGTGGCATCTATGAGGTTCAGGTCAGCGATACTTATGGCAGGGGGCTCGATTCGCATAATATGGGCGGGATTTACAGCAGGATTACACCGATTGTGAGCGCTGAGAAGCCCGCCGGGCAGTGGCAGACTATGAATATCACGCTGCTGGATCGCCACGTGACAGTGGAGCTTAACAGCAAGATGATTATCGACAACGAGCCGCTTCTGGGCTGCACCGGCGGGGCGATGTGGTCGGACCAGTTCAGGCCCGGGCCTATCTACCTGCAGGGCGACCACACGGCTGTCAATTATCGAAATATCATTCTGACTCCGATCATCAAAAGCAAGTCCGGCAAGCAGGCCGTCCTATTCGAGGAACGCTTCGAGGGCAAGCTGGATGCAGGGTGGTCATGGCTGCGGGAAAATTCTTCGGCATGGCGCCTCCGTCGGGGCGCGCTGGAAATTCAGGTTGAGCCGGGTGTGGCGCCTACTGTTAAGAACGCCTTGGTCCGTCCGGCGCCTGATCGCAGCGGTGGCAAGTTCGCTATCGACGTGACTGTAACCAGTACAACCAAGCCGATCCAGCAGTATGAGCAGGCAGGGATAACCTGGTATAACGACGGCAAGCCGGTATTTAAGCTTGTCAAGGAGCTGGTCGATGGAAAGCTGATGATCATCCCGAGCCGAAAGCCGATGTCCAGCGAGACAGTCCAGCTTCGGCTAATTGTAACAAGCGACAGTTTTACCGCCCAGTTCCGCCCGAACGCCGAGGGTGAATTTCAGACGACGGCGACGGGCAAGCTGCCAGCGCCGAATAATGACCAGGTCAGCATACAATGCTACAACGGCCCGCCCAATACCGAGCACTGGATCCGGTTCGATAATTTTCGCATTTCGCGACTGCCCGGCTGACGGGTGATAAGGAATGTTCAGATCATCCACCAGTGTTCGGGGTAGTTTTCTTGAGCAGCCAGGCCATATTCCGGCCGAGCATCCGCATGGTTTCCAGCCCTTCTTCGTCCTGCTCGACATCACCTATGGCTCTTCCAATCCCGATATTCCAATAGGACGACCCCGGCACAATCATTTGACTAATAAGAAAGAAGTGGTTGAGTGTATCGAAGGCATGAATGGCCCCGGCCCTGCGGACGGCTACAACCGCCGCTCCGATCTTTCGCGTGAGCATATCCGGATTGGCCCTTGCGACGTAGCCCGCCCGGTCGATCAGCGCCTTAATCTCAGCAGTGACATCGGCAAAATAAGTCGGCGAAGCCAAAATGATGCCGTCGGCCTCCACCATCTTTTCGATGCACTCGTTTGCACAGTCATTATCGATTGCACATCTCTTGTTCTTGTTTTCGAAGCACTTGTCGCACGCTGTGCAGCCTCGGATGGTCTTGCCGGCTAATTGAATCATCTCTGTCGCTATGCCTTCGTCCTCGAGTTCGGAGAAAACCTCTCTAATCAATATGGCTGTGTTACCATTCTTTCGAGCACTTCCATTAAAAGCGATAACCTTCATTCTATTCTCCTGAATTTACTGTTTAACCTGCTTATATATTGTCACCGAATCGCACACGCCGGATATCCTCTTCCAGACCGGTCCGGACCGTTAGCGGCTTATACAAATCCGGCCGGCGAGTTTTAATCCACCTTACGCCCGTGCAGTTAGTGCGCAATGTCGCATCCAGATCGGCAACAATCAGATCATCGTCGGCCTTCCACGTCTCTTTCAATATCCGCCCGTAAGGGTCCAGTATCATGGCGTTGCCGGTTCTGATTTCGTCGCCGTCAATACCGACGCCGTTGCTGAAAATTAAAAACAATCCGTTATCGTGAGCACGTGCCGGAAGCCATGTCAGCAGCCACTGCCGGCCTTTCGGCCCTTTGAGTTCGGCCTCGATTGCCTGCGGATTTGCCTTTCGATTTTGCCAGAGTGACTTTTCAATCACGCCCATACAGCCGGGACTCGGCGTTTTGCAGCCCCCGGTCTGATGCGGCGCCAGCAGAATCTCCGCTCCCTTCAATGCCGAAATACGAACATTCTCGCCCAGATTATTATCATAGCATGTCAGCACGGCGAGCCGGCAGTCGTACGGGCTGTCGAACACGGTGAATTCCGAGCCGCACGAGAGGTGCTCGCTGATAAAGCAATGTATCTTTCGATGCCGCTGAAATTCGCCGTTGGGCATAGCCACGACGTAAGTATTATACATTTTGCCGTCTTCGGCGATTTCCACGAGACCCGCGCCGATAGTCATTTTGTACTCCTTCGCCAGGGCCATCAAGGCCTGCGACGAAGGGCCGTCAAAAACCGGCTCGGCCAGATCCTCCAGCTCTTTGCGCGAAAGTTTCCGTAAAAACAAATAGCCGGTAATGCAGGCTTCCGGGAATACGATAAGCTCGACACCGTGGCCCGCGGCCAGCCGGACAAAATGTTCGATCTTAGCAAGATTTGCTTTCTTATCACCAGCAATGTGCTCGAACTGTACGGATGAAACACGGATATTCTTCATAACTTCAAACTCAGTATATTTTATGCGACTCGCGTTAAAATAGTTCCTGCTGACGATAGCTCTTTAAGCCGCTTTGATTTCGCTATCGGTCGCAACATGAGACGGATCGACGATCAGTGAAGCATTTTAATGCCGGATGTTCTGTATGTGAAGCCGAAAGTTTCAGACATGATTTGCCGGTACGGATTTTTTAAAAAGATTTTACGGGAAAGACGCTTGTTAAATTTCGTTTGTGGCGCCATTTGAGTTTGGCTTTTGTATATTTATGTGCAATATTATAAACTGGAAGGTGCTAAGCTAAAAGAATGTTCCGATAAGATGTTTTAGAAGTGACATCAAAGCAACACTGATTTAGAAGGAGGGTGACAGATGAGAAGTAGAAGTAAGAATACCGGATACATTTTTCTTATAAAGCGAAAATTTATTTTAGGGGCTATTCTGCTTTCGTTGATACTTTATGCCATTCCCGGTACGGGAGGATATGAGTCGGCGGAGGCCGGTTACCGGGCGGAAAGAGAAGCCGCAAATGAAAGTTCGGACCAGGCTGCTTCGTGGCAAATAATCCGGATGCGGGTTACGGCTTATTGCTGGTGTAGTAAGTGTTGCGGGAAACACAGCGATGGAATAACCGCAAACGGCCACAGAATCAGGCTGAGGGACACATTTGTTGCTGCGGACAAAATGCATTCGTTCGGTACCGAAATGATTGTTCCCGGCTATAACAATTCTCAGCCGGTTAAGGTGCTCGATCGAGGCCGGGTAATCCGCGGCAACCGGCTGGATGTTTTCTTTAACTCTCACCAAAAAGCCCTCGAATGGGGTGTCAAATACCTGCCCGTCAAAGTTTATACAAGATAGCTACGCTTTAATTGGCAGCAAAAGCGTAGTTCCACTGAATGTTATTATACGGAGGGGAAATAAGCCGAAAAATAGCAGACATTCTGTGGGGGATTTGCTAAAATAACGCGCCGATAGATTATGAAATTTTCTTATGCGATCTGTTGGTAAATTACTTTTTAACTCCATCTACGATGGTCATGGATGTATCGTATAATGTTAAGAGTAAACGACTCTGGCAAGTTCTCACAGCGTGTCACCCATGCCGGCGATGGGCGGTTCTGTTCGGCGAAGTTCAAATTCAATCATTGCCGGGTAATTATAATGGTCCTGGCGATGACGTCTCTGA
>CAZSOR010000033.1:0-7603 GCA_964608395.1 uncultured Pirellulales bacterium | reverse complement strand
GTAATTATAATGGTCCTGGCGATGACGTCTCTGACGTTCGCCGACGATGCGTACGATCTGACATTTTCGACGTATTTCGGTGGAAGTGACTGGGAGCATGCCCGTGACGTAGCGGTCGATAAGTCCGGCAATATCTACGTTGTGGGCGGCACCGCGTCTCCGGACTTTCCCACTACACCGGGCGCGTATTCTCAATCACTGCGAACCGGCGGCTCGCAGGGGTTCGGGCCGTGCGATGTGTTCATCGTAAAATTCGCTCCCGACGGCATGCTGCTCTGGTCCACCCTTATCGGCGGGCCTAACTACGACCGCGCATACGGTGTAGAGGTTGACGAGCAGGGCTATGTGTACGTGGCCGGACGGGCCGGGCCGGGCTTTCCCGTTAAGAACGCCTTTCAACCGGACTTCAACGGCGTTGACAACGGCTCATACGGGATGCAGAACGCTTTCGTACTGAAAATGACGCCCGATGGTTCGGACCTGGTATGGTCGAGCTATGTCGGCGTCTCCACGTTGTGCCGTGATATTGCGATCGACTCTCAGGGCGATGTGTATGTCCCCTGCGGGCGTTGGAACACATCGAAGACTCCGCCGGCCGAGTGGTTTGCGAATGCTTGGCAGAAAGAGCCGCCGGGAGGAATTGAGGACTGCGGCGTAATAAAAATCAAGTCCGACGGTTCGAGAGTCCTTTGGGCCACGTGGCTTGGCGGCTCCGATCAGGACAACTGCGAGGCGTCCATTCGCGTCGGCTCTGACGGCAGGATTTATGTTGGTGGCTCGACGTTCTCGGCGGATTTTCCCACTACGGCCGGCGCGCACGACAGGACTTATTCCGGCGAGGCCGACTTTTTTGTCGCCTGCCTGACACCGGACGGCTCAGACCTGGTTTACGGCACGTATCTCGGCGGGCCCGGCAACGAATGGATCAGCACGCACAATCTCGCCGTCGACGATTTCGGAAATGCATACGCCGCCATCCCCACCGGCTCGCCGAATTATCCCGTCACCGAAGGCGCATTCCAGCAGGCATTCGGGGGCGGTGGTACGGACTGGGCCATTACCAAACTCTCGACGTCCGGTGCTCTTTTAGGCAGCACTCTGATCGGCGGCAGCGGCAGCGAGAATCCCGACGGTATCTACATCGGCACGGAAGGCCGGGTCTTTGTCACCGGCGAGACGCAATCCGCGGACTTCCCGTTAACGGCCGGTGCTTATCAAAACCAGAAGAACGCCGGCACGGAGGCGGTGCTTGTCACGCTCTCTTCCGATCTTAAGCAACTTTTGTATGCAACTTACCTGGGCGGCAACGCCAATGATAACGGCCGCTCGGGCTGTCTCGGGGCCGACGGCAGCCTTTATCTGACCGGATCGAGCGACGGTGCCGGCTGGCCCGCAAAGAACGCCTATCAAAGCACATTTGCCGGCGGCGGGGGAAACTACGGCAACGGAGACTGCATCCTGGCCAGGCTCACCCCGGCGAGGACCATTACTGTAGATCCGGCTCAAATCTACCAGACCATCAGCGGCTGGGAAATGGTTGCTTTCGCGCTGGAGCCGGACAATCCGGCTTTCCCGAATTTCAAGGATGTGCTGTTTGATCTGGCCGTCCACGATGTCGGTATCAACCGGCTCAGGCTGGAAATTAGAAGCGGCGTGGAAAACAGCAGCGACAACTGGTCCGCTTACCAGGACGGTTCCATTGAATATCAAACGTGGAAGAGCCGCCGTTATGCAACCGTTAATGATAATGCGGATCCGTACACAATCAATTGGGCTGGTTATCATTTCTCGGAAATAGACGATGTCATCGAGCGGATCGTAAATCCATTGTGTGCTGTCCTCGAAGCGGATGGGAACAAACTTTACGTGAACGTCAACTACGTTGCCTTCACCGGGCAGATTAAAGATGGTGACTACATTCACGACGACCCGGCCGAATACGCGGAGTTTGTCCTGGCGACATATCTGCACCTGCAGGAAAAATACGGCTGGGTTCCTGATTCGTGGGAAGTCATCCTCGAGCCAGACAACGTGTCCCAGTGGAACGGAACGCTTCTCGGCCGGGCGATTGTAACGGCCACCGCCAGGTTGAAGGCCGCCGGCTTCGAACCTGTCTTTGTGGCGCCTTCGACTACTAATATGGGTAATGCAGTGACGTACTTCGACCGGATGGTAGAAGTGCCGGGAGCGGTCGAATTTCTGCGGGAGCTATCGTACCATCGCTATAGTGGCGTATCCCAGCAGAACTTGCGGACCATCGCCGGCCGGGCGAAACAATATGGTATTGATACTTCCATGCTCGAATGGTGGAGCGGCGGCAATAGTTATCGTACGCTTCATGAGGACCTGAAGACCGGCAACAACTCCGCCTGGCAGCAGGGCGTGCTTGCCGGCGCGCTCAATTCGAATATGTCCCTGTATATGATCGACGATTCCGACTCGGCTAATCCTCGGATATTGCTCAATGACGCTACAAAGTTCACCCGGCAATACTATCGCTTCGTCAGGCCCGGGGCGGTCCGAATTAAGTCCGTTTCACAAGAAAGCATGTTTGATCCTCTTGCTTTTATCAATAAGGACGGCAGCTACGCGGTCGTGGTCAAATGTAACGCCGGCGGAAATTTCTCCATCGGCGGGCTGGCCGCCGGGACCTACGGCGTAAAATACACCACGGCAAGCCAATATAATGTGGACCTGCCGGATCAGACAATTGGCGCCGGCCAGGCTGTCATTACGGGGATACCGGCCGCGGGCGTTCTTACTGTGTACGGCAAACCGGCGCTGCCCGACGATCAGGCTCCGACCGTCCCGGCAGTGACGGATTGATCGACGAAGTCCGTCTCTATGGATATGCTCTGACCGAAGAGGAAATCCGGGATGTTTACAATTCATCTGCCCCGTAACCATTTGTTTCGTAAAAGCTTAGAATAAAATCTCCGGGCTTGAGCTAAATGATGTTGACACGTCGGGCGGAGCGGATTAGATTGTACCGCGTGAGCCGGCGCTTATATAGAGTTGCCGTGGGTGCAGTTCGGCGCGGGCGTCTGAAGTGGGATTTGAACTGTAGGTCATCGTGAAGAAAGCAAATCTATCGAGGGCCGTTTTGCTGGGCTGCGTGATTCTGATCGGAGCAAACTGTGTTTTCGCGCAGGATTGGCCGCAGTGGCGGAGAGCCAACCGGGATGGTAAGGTGACAGGATTCGAAGCTCCTGAGCGTTGGGTGTTGAAGGAAATGTGGGAAACGACGGTAGGCTCTGGCGATGCTACGCCGGCACTCGTTGGCGATAAGCTCTACGTTTTCACACGGCAGGGCGACAATGAGGTTACTATGTGCCTGGATGCCGGTAGCGGAAAAGAGCTGTGGACAGACAAATACGCCGCCCAGGCTGTCACCGGAGCGGCCGCCCGGCACCCGGGACCCAGAAGCTCGCCAGCGGTAGCGGATGGAAAGGTCGTCACGCTGGGCGTGGGCGGAGTTCTCTCCTGCCTGGATGCGGTCACCGGTAAAGTTGTGTGGCGAAAGGACCCGTTCCCCAAGGTCGTGCCACGATTCTTCACGTCCACCTCACCGATCATCGTTGACGGGATGGCCATCGGGCATCTCGGCGGGCAGGGCAATGGAGCGATTATTGCGTATGACCTGAATACCGGCGATGAGAAATGGCGATGGGCCGGCGAAGGCCCGGCGTACGCCTCGCCCGCTCTGTTGACGGTTGCGGGCACCAAACAGCTCGTGACTCTGGCGGAGAAGAGCGTAGTGGCAGTTGGTTTAGCCGATGGAAAGCTTCTGTGGCAACTGCCGTTCCCGCCGGCAAGAAGAGCTTATAATGCCGCCACGCCGATCATTGACGGTCAGACGGTTATCTACACGGGAGCCGGCAGGGGTACTAAAGCGGTAAAGGTCGAGAAGCAGGGCGACGGCTTTGTCGCCAAAGAACTTTGGAGCAATCCCGATCTCGCCCCGCAGTACAACACGCCGGTACTCAGGGACGGCCTGCTGTTCGGTCTGTCCAACAATGGTAATCTTTACTGCATCAACGCTGAGACTGGCCAAACGGCCTGGGTCGACGAAGCACAGCGCGGTCGGGGTGGTTTTGGCTCTATTGTCAGTGCCGGCTCTTATCTGATAGCCCTGACCAGTGAAGCCCAGTTCATAGTTTTCAAGCCAAGTGACAAGGGATTTTCCGAGCTGTTTGGTTCGAGTTCCGTAGTCAAGTTATCAGGTACGCCGACTTATGCACATCCGGTGGTTACACGCAATCGTATCTTTGTTAAGGACGAGGATACAGTGTCGATGATAACAACAAGGGATTGATTAAGGCCTAAGTATCGATATCGACACCGTAGGGGCGGCCCCATGTGGCCGCCCAATCCGGCGATAATGAATCAGGGCAACCACACGGGGTTGCCCCTACTATTACATTTATGGCCTCGGGGATATGTAATAATCTTTTCGAATGAAAGGAGTTGGTAATGCGTTACGCGAAACTTTTATTTGTTCTGCTGATTTTTCTGAGTGGCTGTGCGGCGTTCGGGCCGCCTCAAACTCCCCAGGCACAAGTTGTAAACGAATATCACGGCGTGAAGGTTGTCGATCCGTATCAGTGGCTCGAAGATTGGAATGATGAGCGGGTTCAATCCTGGAGCGATAAGCAGAACGTTTATGCTCGAAAGACGCTGGACAATCTGCCCGAAGTCGAAGAGCTGCGCGAGCGGATTACAAAGATACTAACGGCGGAATCTGTTAGGTATTACTCGCTTAGCAGGCGTGATGGAGCACTGTTTGCTATGAAGCGTCAGCCGCCGCTGGAGCAGCCTTTTCTGGTCGTGATGCCCTCGGCGCAGCAGCCGGAGTCGGAGCGAGTCATCGCCGACCCGATGAAAATAGATCCCAGCGCTTCAACATCGATCGACTTTTACGTACCGTCACCGGACGGCAGCCTTGTCGCGGTTTCGCTTTCGGTCGGCGGCTCGGAAAGCGGGGATGTACACGTCTATGAGGCGGGGACCGGCAAAGAAATCGGGCAGGTCATTGCTCGCGTAAACGGCGGCACCGCCGGGGGCGATCTTGCCTGGACGCCGGATGGGTCGGGTTTCTACTACACTCGATATCCCCGGGCTTCTGAGCGGCCGGTTGAAGATATGGATTTTTACCAGCAGGTCTGGTACCACAAAATGGGGACGTCGCCCGATGAGGATCGATATGAAATCGGCAGGGACTTTCCACGCATAGCGGAGATCAAGCTGGAGGCGGACACGCGTTCCGGCCGTGTGCTTGTGACAGTTCAATACGGTGACAGCGGCCGTTTCGCACACTATATTCGTACGTTAAGAAGGCAATGGAAACAGATAACCGGCTATGACGACAAAATAGTCCAGGCGACGTTCGGCCCTGATGATACGCTGTTTCTTATTTCCCGGGCCGATGCGCCCCGCGGCAAAATACTAAAACTTTCCCTTGCCGATATTTCTTTGGAAAAATCGCAAATTATCGTTCCCGAAGGGGACGATACTATCGTTTCTGATTTTCCCGGCCATCCGCCTATGGTGGTGACGTCAAACCGCCTGTATGTCACGTATCAGCTTGGCGGCCCATCTGAGATTCGTGTTTTTGACCTCCGGGGACAAAAGCAAGCGGGGCCGAACATTCTGCCGGTCTCCAGTGTCGGACAAATCGTTGCCGTGGGCAGCGATGCTGTTTTGTATTCGAACTCTTCGTACATCGAACCGTCGGCGTGGTATTTATTCCATCCCGATGAAGGGACAACCGTTAGAACGGCGCTCGTGACGGAATCGCCCGTGGATTTTTCCGACTGCGAGGTCGTACGCGAATATGCGGTTTCCAAAGATGGAACCCGGGTGCCAGTTAATATCATTCGCCGTAAAGGAGTGAAGCTGGATGGCTCGAATCCGGTATTACTCGGCGGTTATGGCGGGTATGGGATTAGTATAGAACCCGGCTTCAGCGCATTGCGCCGGATTTGGATCGACCATGGCGGCGTTTATGCGCAGGCCAATCTCCGCGGCGGAGGGGAATTCGGAGAGCAGTGGCACGCCGAAGGAATGCTTACCAGCAAACAAAACGTCTTCGATGATTTCGCCGCAGCCATGCAGTATATGATCGACGCCGGTTATACATCGCCCGAGAAGCTGGCAATCGTCGGCGGCAGCAACGGCGGATTGCTCATGGGCGCCATGATAACCCAGCATCCGGAACTATGCCGGGTTGTGCTTTCCTCCGTTGGAATATATGACATGCTGCGGGTCGAGCTTGCACCTAACGGGGAATTTAATATCCCGGAATTCGGCACCGTGAAAAATCCCGACCATTTTCGTGCTCTTTACGCTTATTCACCTTACCATAATGTCAAGGACGGTACGGCCTATCCTTCCGTGCTGTTTTTGACCGGCGCTAACGATCCGCGCGTTGATCCCATGCATTCCCGGAAAATGACTGCTCGTCTTCAGGCGGCGAGTTCATCGGGCAGGCCTGTTCTGCTGCGGACCAGCTCGAAAACCGGGCACGGCTCAGGCACGCCTCTGACCGAGCAGATCGACAGGAGCGTTCATTATCATGCTTTTCTGTTGAACGAGCTTGGGCTGTAATAATAATAATTTTGAAAGGAATAAAGAATGAGTTCTACACGCATTTTATTGTGCTGCCTGTTTCTGTTGGTTATTAACGCGATTAATATTGACGGCCTATATGCTCAAAGTGCGGCCCAGGAAAAGGACATCAACCTGATCGTTCGCGGAGACGACATTGGATCATGTCACGCCGCCAACGTGGCCTGTATTCGATCCTATAAGGAAGGAATCGTGACGAGCGTCGAACTAATGGTGCCTTGTTCGTGGTTTCCCGAGGCCGTCAAAATGCTCAACGAAAATCCGGGACTGGATGTCGGTATTCATGTGGTTCTGACCAGTGAATGGGACAATTATAAATGGCGTCCGCTGACGTGGGTTCCCAGTCTGACCGATTCGGACGGTTATTTCTATCCGACGATCTGGCGGCGTCAGAATATGCCGGCCGGTACGGCTTTGAAAGATGCGGACTGGAAAATCGAAGATGTTGAAAAGGAAATTCGCGCCCAGATTGAGCTGGGCAAACGAAAAGTGCCGCATGTCAGTCACCTCTCTTTTCACATGGGCAGCGCGAGCTGGGATCCCAAAGTCAAAGAACTCTGTGCTAAATTAGCCAAGGAATATGATCTTTATATTATGCCTCCTGAAACCGGCGTGCGGGGAATTGGCAGATTCGGAGATGCGAAAACCGCCGACGAGCGAATAGATAGATTTGTAAAATTGCTCGAAAAACTCAAGCCGGGTACTTATTTATTCATAGAACATCCCGGCATTGATACGGCTGAAATGGGCGCCATCGGTCATAAAGGATATGAGGACGTAGCAAAAGATCGCGATGCCGTGACGGAAGTATTCGTCAGCGAGAAAGTCAAGAGAGCAATTAAGAAATCGGGAATCAAACTTATCAGCTACGCGGACCTGAAAAAAGCCGGCGCGAAATAACCTTTACTGTTTTTTATTCTATCTTGCCGAAATGCGACCAGTCCATAGCCGGCCAGTAGATATAATCCGCTCTGCC
>CAZSOR010000032.1:0-23238 GCA_964608395.1 uncultured Pirellulales bacterium | reverse complement strand
TCTATCTTCTGCGTAAGCGCTCGACGCTCCTTCTCAGCCTCGGCCAAACGCGACTTATCAGCGTCACAGCCACCGAATAACATGAGTATCAATACTGATAAACAAATATACCTACACATATCTCAATCTCGAACATACTGATTAAAACCTGAAGATTTATCCCGACACATCAGGATTACCTTTCAGGCCGATTTCGTCAGCGACCTCGCGCATACCCATAATAACATCATTGATAAGCTCACCCAATTCGACGCCCAACATCCCGGCACCTTTTTCGATGATATCCCGATTCACACCCGCAGCGAAAGATTTCTCTTTCCATTTCTTTTTTACCGACTTGGCCTTCATGTCCATCACGCTCTTGCTCGGCCGCACCAGTGCTGTCGTTACGACGAGCCCGGTCAGCTCATCAACAGTGTAAAGCACTTGTTCCAGCTCACTTTGGGGCTCAACGTCGCTACATATTCCCCAGCCATGAGAGACCACTGCCCTGATGTACTCAGCCGGCCAGTTTTCGGAGGTCAGGATTTCTTCGGTCTTGTGGCAGTGCTGCTCGGGAAATTGCTCATAGTCTAAATCGTGGATTAATCCAATAACACCCCATTTTTCCTCATCCTGGCCAAATTTGCGCGCAAAATACCGCATAACCGCCTCTACAGCCAAAGCGTGTTTAATCAAGCTATCATTTTTATTGTACTTTTTCAGCAATGAAAAAGCCTCTTCACGGCTCGGCTTAATCCCTGTCATAGCCTGCTCCTTGATACTATAAAATCGACATTGTTCTCTCTCTATAAGAGCAAATGCCAACCTAATCAAGTTAATCTAAAAGTAAGTTCGCAAAATTGCAATTCTTATTTTCCAAATCCAGTCAGGTATATTCTTTCCTCCATGAGCGTCAAGTCCCGCCTTTACTAGCTACAAACTTACTTAAAATTACAAAATTAATTTCAATCTCGGTATTCAGTAGAATTAGAAATGAAAAAATACTGGCTTATTGGATTGTTGGCGATAAGTGCATCTACTGGTTGCGGTCCTGATATTGTCTATACCGACCGCTTAAAATGCTTGAGCATAAATGTGTGTATATAGCACCGCTCGAAAGCGAGAAGCCGCACGTAGGAAAAGTCATCAGGGATTGTCTTGAAAAAGAATTCATGAGGCAGCAAATTGAGCTCTGCGATCCAAATACGGCAACGGTTTTCTTCAACGGATCAACTTTTATGACAGTAAGAGGCAGTGGAGCCGTATCGAGCCAAGCAATCGAAAGCGTATCTCTTGTAGGCAAAGATATCAACGGGGAAATGTTATTGTCGGCATCTTACGATAACAAGGAGCGGTATTCAGCCAGTAAGCTTGCACAACAATTCGGCTCGAACCCGGCTAAAAAGCTCAAGTAAAATATCGACTCCGAACAGTACCTCTTCGATTTTCGTAATGCTTGCTAACCGCCTTGCCTTATTAAAATCTCCGAGCGGCACCAATACCGATACCCCAGGCATCGCCGGTAAGCTGGCATTCTATAAAGCAGGAAGTGTTCTGGTTTACATCGTAATGTGCGCCAACATAGCCGCCAAATTGTGATTTTTCCTCGATATCGCCTGTGGCTTCTGTAAAAATCTCCGCATTCATATCAACTGTTCTGCCACTGATATCGAGGTCTCCATTCACAAAATGCAGGAATGGACCGCCATAAATACTTAAATTATCCTCGACTCGCCAAGTTGGGCCGCCTGCGATTTGGACCTCACAGATGCCAATCTCGGCATCGCCGGAAAATACAGGATCACTCACCAAGCTGATACTTCCATCACCAGGTTCCAACCAGGTAATCTGGAATAATCCGCCCCAGCTAATTTTGTCATCCTGCCAGAAAGTCGCTTTTGTTCCAAAACCCCAGGCAAATCCAAAACTGCCATCAAATCCCTTATACTTATCTGGAGTGGCATTGTCAGGATAAATGTATTCCATATCGCATTCGGCATCGGCGAAACCCAGACGCAAGAATGCGTCCCAGTTATCGTTGATACCGTAGCCGACCCTACCCATAATAATATTCGATTTAAAATCATCAATATTATGCTTGTATTTTCCGTCTGCTCTATAGACACCAAGCCCTGGTATGATATCGATTTCTGTAACGTCGGCATCAGCTTCCAAATCCATTGTTTGGTGGCCGTACTCAATGCCGATATCCCACTGGTCTTGTCCGAGGAGGGCTTTGGGGGGACCCATCGGGGACAAAGCAAGAACTGCCGAGTTAGATACGGTTACTATCATAAGGGCAACAGCCAACAATGCTATTTTCTTTTCCATCAGTCACAATCCTTTCAATTAATCCTGTTTAAGACTTCTCAGGCCTTTTTGCCATATATGACATATCGACTCACATGAACATAAAGCTTTCTTTTTTTTTAAGATTTGACATTTAAAAAATAGGTCGCAACATTGTTAAACTCGCAATTTTTCACGAAATAACAAATAATTCCTTGATAAAAACCCCTCTAAATCGCCACTTCTTCTATTTTTTCCGACATATAACAGAAAAAAACATGAATCTTTACCGCCTCAGCAGTATTACTGCTGCAAGATACTGAATTTTGGGCGAAAAACCGGGCATTAAGATAGCTGTAATCCAGGAAGTATACTCAAGAGTTTGCAACAAAACTCTGGGATTAACCGGCGAGTACATTCATAATCGGCCCTGACAGTATTAAGATGGGCAAAAATAGGCCCGATAATCAAAACTCAACACGCTGCAGCAATAACCCAGCAAATCCTAATCTATAGTATTTCCTCTTGACATATGTGTTTAAATAATGTATACTTATAGTTGTAGCATCTGGAGGTGTGGTGAAAACTGTTTTCCTTTCTCGGAAGTTTTCCCTCACCAATAATTTAGCCGTTTATGTCCGGTACGTGACATGGACGCGGACGAAAAATTATGGTGTGCTGCTAAAACAAAAGTAAAAGTACTTACAATTTTTGCGAGAATTCAATTATGAAAAACAAAATTGAAAAGAACGTGATAAAATCCAATACTTTTTTGGCTCTCCTGGCGATAGCCATATTAACAACGGCTATCACAAAGACAGCAATGGCAAAATCACTTTATGTCATTGCCGATATCAAAGGCAGCAGTGAAGATAGAACACAACCGGTACAAGCCTACGATATTGGGATTGATGGTACTTTGATTTTTCAGGCTCAACACGATATTCCTCATAGCATGCTTGGTGCCGTGGGTATGGCAATCGATTCGGATTATGGATATGTATTCATCACGTACGAGCACTCCGGTGATATCCAACTGATAGAAGCAACAACAATGTCTGACGCAGGTAAAACGAGAGCCCCGGACGCAATGGACTTGGCGGGCATCGTATACGACCACGAGAAAAGTTTACTGTACTGCATGGACCGTAGAACAAACTACTTGTACGTCTATAATTGGTTTCCGGATACCGCCACACTAACTCATGCGCCGGGCTCGCCATTCAGACTACAAAACGCTTTTGCATTCGGTATTGCTCTGGATGAAATCGATGACCTTCTCTATGTGGCGAACGCCAGCAATACAATTACTGTTTACAGTACTTCTGACTGGTCATTGGTGGATACAATCTCAGTTAGCCGCATTGCTATTAGTATCGCAGTAGATGTTACAAACGGCTTCGTTTATACCGGCGGAGGATATGCAGGTAATATGTTCCTTACCCAGTATCACCTGGCTACGGATACTGAGGCTGAGGTTCAGGTGGAGCCGGATGCCGGCGTGATGGGGCTTGGAGTGGACACAGACACAGGCTTTGTATATATGAGTACCGGCAGAGACACCGTTTCTGGCGGGGACAATCTTCTGGTTTATGACACTGCACTTAACCAGATCGATATCGTCACTGCCATTGGAAATCCTACAGGCCTGGCTATTCCAGGCAAAGATATCGGTTACAATCCACTCAATCTCAATAAGCAGGTTCTCAGAGGTGCTTCCGGCGGTGCTGGTCCTGATGACACTAAGACTGTAGGCACAGGCGACACTTATACCTATGGTATTTACTTCGATAATACAAATGATTATACCGTAACCGATGTGTCTATTGTTGACATACTCCCAACAGAGGTAACTTTTGTATCGGCTGATGACGATGGAGTGAACGGACATTATGACTATGACGAACAGACTGGGATACAAACTTACACATGGACATATCAAGAGCTGCCGCCAAGAACATCTACACTTTTGGAGATAACCGTACAGGTAAAAAAAGAAATAGCTGCCAGTACGATCATTACGAATTCGGTGACGATTAACAGCAACGAAACGGCACTGACAACAACAAGTGTTGATGTTATTGTAGGGAACAATCTCTTAAACCTGAAAAAAAGCATTATTGGCAGTACCGAGGGTCAGGTCACCCAGGTCGAATCCAACGATATTATTACCTATGCCATCGACTTCGATAACAAAAATAATGATTTCCCTATAACAGAAATATCCGTTGTTGATACCCTCTCAAAGGACGTAACCTTCATAAGCGCTAAGGATCAGGATGGTATAGAGATTGGAAAGTATGAAGATAAGGAGTACATTTGGACATGGTCAATTGAGTCTTTGGAGCCGAAAGAAGAGATTCATATAGAGTTAGAGGTCTCTGTAAATCCGGATCTTCCCCTGGGCACTACGATTACCAACATCGTCACTATTGACTGTAATGAAGCGCCGCCATCTTCGACAAGTGTTGATGCTGTTGTATCCTACAAACGATTGAATATCACGAAAAAAGCCATTGACAGTTCCGGGCTGGAAATCGAATGGGTAGACCCAGGTGAGAGATTCACCTATCAGATCTGCTTCGATAATATTGACAACGATTCCGAGGTAACAAATGTGTCCCTCAGTGACACACTCCCGAGTGAGGTAACTTTCGTATCCGCCGAAGTTAACAATCAGAATTTTATCGGTTATTATGATCTTAAGAAGCACACCTATACAGGAACACTTAAGTATCTGGAACCGAAAGAAGAAGAGATTTGTTTAGAGTTAGTGGTAGATGTCAATGAAGGTACGCCCTTGGGCACCATAATTAGCAATTCCGTCATAATCGACAGCAATGAAACGCTGCCGGTGACAGCGGATGTTAATATCGTCACTGGTGAACCCTTATTTAGAGTTGATAATCTGAGTATAACTCCCAACGTACTCAGACGTAATGGCACCTCACCGAATATAATGGCAGTCGTGCAGTTCCCGGATTGGGTTAAACAAAGTAATATCAACCCAAATGATCAACCGATACTTTACTACGGGAACCGGGCAATAGATCAAGGCGGTGGTTCATATCCGTCTGGAACCGACAACAACGGGCCAAGAAGGATTAGTGTTTTATTCAATAGGGCCAAATTGATAAATGCTTTGTATGGTTATGGAGCATTTACATTGAGAGTTGAAGGCAAACTCATAACAGGCCAATCCTACTACGGCGAGGCAATTATTCATTTAACCAGATTCGTAGGTGATTAATCTTCCGGCCTCGCTTATTGGCTTTTGCTAAGCAAGACAGCAAGAGCAAAAAATAGTTGTTTAGGCATTCGTCCGGTGTCTGTCGATTGAATGGCCTTAAATGTAAAGTTGGGCAGGGAAACATTCCGTACAACGTTTGCTAACGTTTTACGCTCGGTATGATTTCGCGTACTGTTGATTCTGCTATTTTTCGGCCTTCTCGTAGCTCTCGAAATCAAAAACCAAAATGCCCCTCCCGACTCCGGCCGTATCTCCCCTTTTAGCAAACTGAAACGCCATATACCGGCCGTCGTCGCTTACCACAGGATTCGTAGACTTATAGCCGGGATAGTCTGCAAAGAATGTCATGCGTTCTGTTTGTCCAGAGCCGTTAAGAGCCAGCTTGTAAATGTCATTGTAGTGTATTCCTTTACCACTGTGCTTATCACACTCGACCAGCGTGTGTTTGCCATCGGGGAAAATGCCTTCCGGCTCATCATATTGATTCGGCGCCTGCGAGTAGTTGACCACTTTGCCGGTCTCGATATCCAGCCCCATGACTTCCGTACCCTGATAACCGTACGCGCTGAATATCAGCTCCTTCTCATCCGGCGGCCGGAAGTTCTGTGTCTCAAGCCCCGTCTCAAACGGCAAATCCCGCCTGTCCAGAATCTTCTTCCTGTTCGCCAGTCCGGGCTTGCCGTTTTCATAGACGATATCCGCCATATAGAACGCCCCGCCCTGCGTCCAGGCGATTCGCATGTTCCTGCGCGAGACCGCCGGGCCCTCGGAGCATTTCTCGCCCAGAGGAACCGGCGGGCCAGAGAGATCCTTCTTCAAAACCCACAGTTCCGCGTTCTTCTCGCTCCGGCTCGCCTGCGGATTATTCGTATCGAACTTCCGCGCTCCCGAAAGCAGAATGTCACCATTCGCCAGATACAGAGCGCGCGTATAACCCTCATGATAGTAGCGATGCGTCATCGCACGAATTATTTTCGTGCTCAATTCCACTTCATAAACATCCCCGAAGGTCTTTTCGAGAAACAAAATCCGCTTGCCATCGTGCGAAAAGTCCGCCCTCTGGCCAAAGTGCGTCACCTGCTTTATATATCCCGGCAGCTCATCCAGCGGCGAGACGCCCTCGATAATCGAAGTCTGCCCATAACAAATCGTCATTAACAGCGTAACCAAAGCCAAAACAGCAAGTTTTCTTCCTCTGCACTCCATGTTTTTCTCCTGTCTATATTTATCACGTTGTGCTGAACATTTTCCGCAAAACACTTATAAGCGTTCCCAGCTCGAAGTAATTCTTCGCCAGATGCAAATATACTACCTTCGGGCCAGGGATGCGAACCTTGCCCGAAACGTTTGCAAACAGTGCCTGCTCATTGTCGCTATGGTCCTTCTCGAACGAAAATATCAAATCCTGGCCGGAAGCAACTATACTCTTGATATTACGCCTGCTCGCCTTGATTCGCAGTTCAGCCAAATCCAGCAGCAATCCAACCTCATCGGGGAGAGATCCATATACATCCGTCAATTCGCCCTTGATCTGCTCCAGGTCCTCATCGCTCCTCGCAACGGCAATTTTCCGATAGACATCCATCCGATGCCGGTTAATCGGTACGTAATTTTTCGGTATATAAGTGGCAAAGCCCAGGTCGACGACCGCCGTGGGTATCGGTTCGACAGGCTCGTTCTTCATTTGTTTAACGGCATCCGTCAGCAGCTCGCAATACATCTGGTAGCCCACAGTCTGGATATGCCCCGACTGCTCGGAGCCAAGAATGTTGCCGGCGCCGCGGATTTCCAAATCCCGCAGGGCAATTCGAAAGCCCGCCCCCAAATGCGAATATTCCTCAATCGCTTTAAGGCGTTTGGCCGCCAATGGCGTAATCGTCCGTGACATCGGCAGCAGCATATAAGCATACGCGCGATGCTTATACCTGCCCACCCTGCCGCGAAGCTGGTGCAGCTCCGCCAGGCCGAACCGGTCGGCATCGTTGATGAAAATCGTATTGGCATTCGGAATATCCAGCCCCGATTCGATAATCGTCGTGCAAACCAGCACATCGGTCCGGCCGGTCACAAACTCGATCATCGCCGTCTCAAGCTCGCTCTTGGCCATCTGGCCGTGGGCGATGGTAATCTTTATATCGCCCATGAGCTTCTGAATCTCCCAGGCCTTTTTCTCGATTGTTTTTACCCGGTTGTGCAGAAAAAACACCTGTCCCTGCCGGTTCAATTCGCGATAAATCGCCTTCTTTATTAGCTCCTTATTGTAGGCGGTCACGGTTGTCACTATACTGCGTCTGTCCAGCGGCGGCGTCCCCAGCGAGCTAATGTCACGCAATCCCAGAAGCGACATGTGCAGCGTCCGCGGAATCGGCGTGGCCGTCATCGTCAGAATGTCAACGTTTACGCGCAGTCTCTTGAGCTTCTCCTTGTGCTCGACGCCGAATCGCTGCTCCTCGTCGATAATCAAAAGTCCCAGGTCCTTGAAACGCACATCGCCGCTGAGCAGCCGATGCGTTCCTATCAGCACATCGACCCTGCCGGCCCTTGTCCTGGCGATAATGTCCTTCGCCTGTTTTCCCGTCTTAAAGCGGTTCAGAACCTCAATGCAGATGGGAAAGTCCGCGAACCGCTCGGTAAAAGTCCTGCCGTGCTGCACACACAACACCGTCGTAGGTGTCAGGACGGCAACCTGCTTTCCGTTCTCGACAGCCTTGAACACCGCTCGCATCGCAAGCTCCGTCTTGCCGTAGCCCACGTCGCCGCAAAGCAGCCTGTCCATAACCACGGCCTGCTGCATGTCCGCTTTAATTTGCCCGGCCGCGGTGGTCTGGTCGGGCGTCTCCTGATAGGCAAATGACTCTTCGAATTCGACCTGCCAGTTCGAATCTTTTCCGAACGCGATACCTCCCGCACCCTGGCGCTTCGCCTGAACTTCAAGCAGCTCTGCGGCAAGGTCCCGAACGGAACTCGCCACTTTGTCTTTCTGCTTCTGCCATCGTTTCGAGCCGACCTTACTTAAAGTAGGCCGTTTCGGACTCGTCCCGATATATTTCTGCACGAGAGCAATATTACGAACCGAGACCTGGATTTTCACGCTGTTGGCATATTCGATTGTCAGGTACTCATTCGTGCCGCCCTTTTCCTTTATCGTCTGAATACCGGAAAACCTGCCGATGCCGTAGGAAGCATGAACGACATAGTCACCCTCCTGCAAATCGCTGAGCGTATCGACAGGCGAACTGACACGCGTCGGCCTGCGCCTTCTTCTAAGAGCGTACTGCCCGAACAGCTCGTGGTGACTAATGATAATCGTATCGAGCGAGTCTATGACGAAGCCCTGGTGTATGAAACCCGGCAGCAGCTTGAATCTCGCCGGAATTTCCTTGTCGATATCCGACGCGATTTCTCCCACACGTTTGATTTCCGCCGAGCTTTCACAATACAGCAGCACTTTTTTGCCCTTTTGCGCTTCGGTTAGTAATTCCTCGAGCGCCGCCTTATGCCCGGCCCATACCGACGTTGCCTTGTGCTGAAACTGCTGCACGCTTTTGACATCAACCTTAAGAAAATCATCAGGTTGCGCCGTGGCGAACCTGCAGATATGAAGCTGCGTAAAATGACCCGCCGCCTTGTAAATGTCCCCCCAGCTATAAAGCCGCGCCGGGTCTTCGGTCCTGTCCAAAAAGACCTTTGCAACATCTTCGATTTCGCCAGGCTCTTCGAAAACGATAATCGTATCTTTGGGCAGGATATTTATAAAAAGCTCTCTTTGCCCCACGGCGGTTCCACACACCGCCGAAACAATTTTGAAGCTCCTAATCTGCCGGCTTGATCGCATCGTATCCAGGTTTATTTTGCGAATGCTTTCGATAGTATCGCCGAAGAATTCAATGCGAAGCGCCTCAGCACCAATAGAGCTTGATGCCCCACCATCCCCAAGCTTCGCTTGAGGCTGCCACACTATTTCATTTACCAGCGGGGCATAAATATCAACTATCCCGCCGCGACGGGCAAACTGGCCCGGCAAATCGACCCTCTCAACACGCTCGAATCCATTTTCGACGAGCCACTCAACGACCGTTTCCGGCGAGACTTGCCTTTCAACTTCCAACTGAAGACTGCCCGCCTCTATCGCCTCGGGTTTCGGTATCGGCTGGCAAAGCGACTGGATCGACGCCGGTATGATAAATTGCTCGGATGTCGTGTCCCGTATGCTTCCGAGGCACTTCAAAGTGTCGCGGGCATCCTGCCCGCGATTCGAGGGAGGGACGCCCTCGACACGAGATACGAGTTGCGAGATTCGAGATACCAGCATCAACCTCTGGGCCCGAATTTCATCGGTGGCGTCCGCCAGGTCTTCTTCGCCCTCCCACGCGCCGAAGGCCTCAATCGGCTTGCCCGTAAAGGTATGCAGATCATCGCCGGCCTTATCGGCATCGTCAATATGTGGGCGCACGTACAGAATCGGCCGACCGGTGCTTTGCGATATGAAAGCCACCAGCATCGACGCAAATGACCCCCACGTCCCCTCGACCATAACCGCCTTTTCGCTCCCGGCGGCACTTTCAAGCCGAGCGAGTATCTCTTGAACGGTCCTGTCGCGCCCAAGCTCCATAAAGCCATTGTACGTAAAAGCAAACGAAGAAACAATCCCAAGTTCCATCGAACGGAAAAACAGTTTTTTTCGATAGAATCCTTCGAGAAAGATTTCTCTTTTAAGTCCGTCAATTCGCCCCTTGACAGGCCCACTGCTATCGGGCATTATTAACCATACGCAGGGACAAGCTACGTCGGAATTAATATCTCAAACTGGCCGATTCGCGCTGTCATCTCTGCGAAAGCAGGGAACCAGTAATATAGCGATAATGTGGATTCCCGCCTTCGCGGGAATGACAAATCGGGTTTTATCGTCAATAAACTAATTTGTATGTTATTGAGAAAACCATATAAGATTATGTTGGCAAGGAGAAAAATTATGGAATTCAGGAGAATAGAATCAGATGTGATAGAAATACTGCAAGAGCAAAGAGGGAATTATCAACTTGCGTACCAAATATTTAAAAAGATCGAGCAAAATAATCCAGAACTGGCTGAAGCACTCTTAGGAGAATATCCGACAGAACAAGGAAATCCTCCGATGGGTGAGAATGCAGGAACATATTACTCAGTTGCAACATTCATCGCACATGCATTGAACTATTTTGAAGGTAGCAATCTGAATATCAGGAAAGCTTTTCTATTGTCCGAAAACCTCAGAATCGAAGAAATCGAAGCAGGGAATCCAGAAGGCCTGTCGATATGGGCATGGGAAAATCAACAAGATTAAATGCGAACAACCGCCTGCAACATATTTGCTGAGGCGAAGCGTTAGCTGATCATCCGAAAACTCGGTACAACGCGGCTGTTCAAAAAACGGCTGTAAAAAATGCAGTTTAACCCTGGTTTTTGCGGTCACTTATCGCTTTTAGAATTCTCTTTTTGCTGTTGGCAAACGCGAGTCTATCCAGCTTGTCCAGAATTGTCCGTTCCGCAGCGCTGCAAAAATCCGGATTCTCGATGAGCGGCAAATAATCCGCCTTTGCTTCTCGGTAAAGCTCTCAGGGCGATGATGTATCCGACATAGTCTCTTGACAAAACTTTAGAACTGCGGTTAAACTGCTCGTTAAGCACCGTAAACGGACGGCTTGACTGACGCTGTCCATGCGGATCGTAAGAACCGCCAGCCGCGGCTGTAAACGGACGCCGCGCCCGCGGCAACGGTTATGGCCACGTTAGGCGTCTTGCAAAGATTTTATAAGGAGGTCAACACATGACAACTGAGATCGCCGTAGAAGAGCTTAAAACCGAGGACTTCATAAGCGAGAAAGTCAAAGAAATCAAAAACGCCGTCGGCAATGGAACGGCGATCAACGCGCTTTCGGGCGGCGTTGATTCGTCCACGGTCACAATGCTCGGACATCGCGCACTCGGCAACAATCTTAAAACCGTATTCGTGGAAAACGGCCTCATGCGAGCGGGAGAACCCGAGCAGGTCGTGGGCTTTTTCCGGGAACTCGGCGTTACCGTCGAAGTCGTCGACGCTCGCGAAGAATTTTTCGCCGCACTCGAGGGCGTCACGGACCCGGAAGAAAAACGCGAGGCCATTACCCAGACCTTCTATAAAAACGTATTTGGCCGGCTCGTTAGGGAAAGCGGCGCCAAGCATCTGCTCCAGGGCACGATCCTGACCGACATCGACGAAACGGTCGCCGGTATCAAGCGGCAGCACAATGTCTTCGAGCAGCTCGGCATCGACCCGCAGGAGGCCTTCGGCTACCGCATCATCGAGCCACTCATTCAGCTTCGCAAGGACGGCGTAAGAACAGTCGGAAAGGCACTGGGCCTGCCGATCGAGCTGTTCGAGCGCATCCCGTTCCCCGGCCCGGCGCTGGCCGCCCGTGTAATCGGCGAAGTCACGCCCGAACGCATCGAAACCGTCCGCAAGGCAACCGTTATCGTCGAGCGGATGCTCAGTGACACCGGCGCATTCCAGTACATGGCCATCCTCCACCAGGACCGCGTGACAGGCATGCGGGATGGCAAGCGCGACTTCGGCCTGCAGATCGAGCTGCGCTGCTGGGACAGCGTCGACGCACGGACCGCAACGCCGACAAGGCTCTCGTTCGATATCCTGGAAGAACTCGCCAGCGAGATTACCCGGGAGGTGCCCGGCGTCGTCAGTGTCACGTACAACATTGCCGGCAAGCCACCCTCGACAATCGAAGCGGTATGATATGTTAGGCTGAATGATAATTTTTGCCGTAACGAATTAAGTAAACATAATTGAGGACAAAAATGGGCATTCTCTGGGAAGTTGTACAAACCGGCCTGATGTACGGCCAGAAGCGAAAATCCGACACGGTCGAGGAACGAGTCCAGGCCCTCGAAGACCAGCTTCAACTGACGCAGAACACGATGCGCCAGCTCGTGAAGAAGCTTGAAGAAATTCACGGACTCGATATAGACGGTGACGGAAGGGTCGGTTAGTCCCGCCTAACCTTTCGCAAAAAGGCTGCCGGGCAGTTGTTTTATCAGCCCTTTGAGTCGCAGCGATATTAGAGTCGCGTTGACGATTCCCGGCGTCAGATTCGTATCGGCAATAATTTGTTCTATATGTGACGGCTCTTTCGTCAGGTAATCGTAAATCTTCTTTTCAGCATCACTCAACTTCAACTGGCTCTTATCGAACAAAGGCTGTTCCGCCCTGGCGGAAGCCTCCGTCGCGGCGTTACTTACGTGCTCTTCCAACTGCTCGCCGATCTGCCCGAGCGCCTCCATCACATCCTCGACCGACTCAATCAGCGTCGCGCCCTGCTTTATCAACTGATGCGCCCCCCTGCTCAGCGGTGAATCAATCTTACCCGGAATTGCCATAACTTCCCGGTCGTAATCCAGTGCGGCTTTCGCCGTAATCAACGCACCCGAACGCAGTTCGGCCTCGACGACAATTGTCCCGAGTGACAGGCCTGCGATAATCCTGTTGCGCGGCGGAAAATTCACGGCTAAAGGCTCAGCCTCCAGCGGCAATTCGCTAACGCAGGCGCCGGATTCGGATATCAGCTCGAAGAGCTTCTTATTCTCCGGCGGAAAGATTCTCGACAGGCCGCAACCCTGCACGGCAATGGTTCGCCCGCCAGCCGACAACGCTCCCTGATGGGCGGCCGTATCGATCCCCCGGGCCATCCCGGAACAAATCGTAAAGCCCGCTGAGCCAAGGAAATGCGCGAATCGCGAAGCCTGCTCCTGGCCGTACAGGCTGCAATGCCGCGCGCCTACTATCGACATCGCCAGATTGTCCTGCCGGCCCAGGCTGCCCTTGACGTACAGCACGGGCGGCGGGTCGTAAATCTGCTTCAAGACCGGCGGATAACGCTCGTCGGCGAGATTTACCAGCCAGACGCCGAGCTTGCGGGCCAATTCCAGCTCGGCGGTGGCGTCGAATTTCTCGCGGGTCGAGGCAATTCGCTCGGCGGTTTTGTAGCCGATACCGTCGATTTTGGCCAGCTCGCTAACCGAAGCGCCCAAAATCCGCTCAGCCGAGCCGAAATGTTTGATCATCTTTGCAAACGTAACCGGCCCTATGCCGTCGGCCCTGATAAGCTTGAGCCAGTTTTCGATATCCGCCGAATTGCCCTGCGCTTTTGCCATTGTGACATTTAACCATAAACAGCCCAACAACGCACAAACAAAAACCCGGCAAAAGCCCGTTTTAGCCGAAAATCAAATTCTCAGTTTAAAAAACAGCCAAATTCAGGCCAATATTCCCATTTTTGTCTAATGCCTTATACCCTTACGTTCTTTATATTGTAAGATTCAAGTCACGAACATTTCTTGCTTTTTTTCAATTTTAGTATCAACATTTGGCTGTTGGGAAACGCTTTTTTTAGATAGTGGGTAAATAGCACCTCGCATATTGATTGTGACAGCGTCTGAAAGTTTTACCCTAACATGTGCTTTTTGCCTTTGTTTTATTGGATTACCCAGTTAAAATTAGTTGCAGAGGTGCCCTTTCATTGACGAACGGAATTGATTATTTCCGGGCAGACAATTGAATGTAGGTAAATGAGCCAGAGGTAAGAATTGGTCAAGAAACGCAAGGTTACTCAACGTCAATCAAAAGGCGGGAAAAAACCGATGAAACCGTGTCCGGTTGATCCCAAGATCATCGACCGTCTCGGAATCTATTTTGACGTGTGCAACTCCGTCATGAAAGGAGATGAGGAATTCTGGTTCAGGGAGCAGGCTAACATAAATTGGGAGCTGGCGCCATCAGCTTTGAGGTATCCAACTGATAATGAAAGAAACAAGGCGTTGGATCTTGTTTCGGAATTCAAGAGGATGGCGGAGATTAAGTTGACGAATCCCCCAGGGATTGAGGCACAGTTGAAATGGATTCAACTTGCGCGCCACTACGGCTTACCTACACGCTTGTTGGACTGGACGAGAAATGCCGGAATTGCACTGTACTTCGCCTGTAGTGATGAGATAAAAGAGGATGGGGGCGTATATATTCTCAATCCCAAGAACTTGAATTCACAAGCAAGATTAGCAGGGTCAAGAGTAGGATTGGCACGATCCAGGGTATTCGATGCTGGTGCAGATGCCGAAATAATCAAACCTTATCTGGAACTGTCTGGCGCTCAACACGAAAGAGGGTGTCCGAGCATTGCCATTCACCCGGTGTGGAACTCAGAGAGGATTGTTCTCCAACAGGGTGTTTTTACACTTGCGGGATCCAAGGACTTTGCCTTGACAGACAAGCAATCGCCTGGGTTGTACTGCTTACAGATCAGGAAGGAATATAAGGAGTCGTTACGTATGGAACTAGAACGTGTTGGTATAAATGAAATGGCGATCTTTCCCGAACCAGAGCACACGTGTAATTACCTTATGTGGCGAGAGCGTCTTGATTTAGAAAGGAATATATAATGACGGATTACATCCCTTTTGTAAATACTAAGGGTGACTGTAGGATGCTCACGAAATACTTCTCAGATGCAGGCATAATCCGAATACCTCTTGAGTCAGCCACTGCGCTTAAATCACAGATTCCTGGCAACTTGGACCTATGGATCGATCCTGGAGTCGATGGATATGAGCACCATTTGAGAAAAAAACAAGAGCCCATACCAGATTATCTAAGGGTGTACATAGACAGTGACATATTAGCTGATTCTGCTGGATTTAAAAAACCAAACAAAAAGCGAATACGCAGATTCGTTCATGCGCTCATGGACGGTTGTCTGAAGTTAAGACCTTCGTTGATTACAGTGCCTCAACTCGCAATGGTTGATGGAACCACGCGGAACAAGATTAACATGGAACTCGCAAAATCAACACATGAATGGAGACTGAATAGTAAATTCAGGGGAAAACTCGTTTTCCCAATTGTCTTTACCCATAGAAACCAGTTGCATGGCAAGACAAAGTGGAAGCCTCGTATCGATTCCGCATTAAAATGGTATAATGTTGCTGCAGCCGATTGTATATGGGTAGTGGATTCGAGCCTTTCCGATCAACTTGTAACTTCAACGCAACGAACTAGATTTGGTTAATTGATTCAAATGCATGCGTATCTTAAAAGCTTTGTTAAACAGAAAGATGTCATTGCCGGACCATATTGGGGGATGAATCTTATTCTTTGGGCAAGGGATCTTTGCGATCATCCAGCAATAAGTTTGGGGACGGCCTACCAGTACCATTTATCGGGAGCACCTTTTCGGCGCAAAGGAAAAAGCAGAATCGCCATTCCCTCTCTAAAGAGGTGGGTTGTTGTTAAGCCGGAGTTGCGAGATTGGTTGGCTGAAGCGATAAAAACTCTAAGTTCGGAAGGCAAGGCGTTTGACAACCTTGAACCTGTGAAAAGAGAATTAGACGAGGAACTGAACAACTTAAGCTCTAGATACCATTTCCTGGATGAAGAATCTAATAGGAACCAAGTCACCAGATTTTACAAGGAATGGTTGATTAAACTGGAGGATGTACCTAAAGCAGGGCGCACATTGGCATTGTATCAGGACTTTTCTTCTGCATACGTACTCGGGAAGCATTTGCCTACGCTGCCCGCTTCCGGTAGTTCAGCACGACGTCCAGAGAGAGTCGCGGAGTACTTCATGCTTAACTGTTTGTAAGAAATGCTCGCCAGAAGCGTTCTATGCAATAGTTCTGAAGCACACTATCCGGTGTTGCATTAGTTGGTTTGGACTTAACTAAGAGCTGACATTTCTCAGCAGTGATAACAAGCACCCCTATTCCCAAATCTACAAATTCTCGGACTCTCCCACTCAGTAGGAGATTATCTGCTGTTGTCTTTGGTAAACCGACATAGGACTCATCTGCGAATTCGAGATTAGCTATTGCCTGATTGAGGACATCCTGGACGCGTGAGAGCTTGAGTTCCAAGGCAACCAGTTTCTTATGGATGGGCATCCATCCATTGAGCTTGTAGAATGAGCCGGAGTTTGTCTTCCGAACGAATTTATCTCTTTCAAGGCGATTCAATTCTGAGATGATTCGCTCATCGTTAAAGAATTCTGAGAATATTCCGATTAAATGAGCAGGATCAATTGGGCAGGCTTCGTTTTCCTCGGGGATGTGCGAAAGGAGCATCGTACGGAAATGTGAACCTATCGGTTTTTTCTGACCAAGTCGCAATCTCTTCTTAACATTCCGCTTGTTAAAAGAGCATCCCACAAGGTCACAGATCCCCCACGGAGTGGGAAATTCGCGCTTGACCATAAGGCCTTTGGACTGAAGCCAAGCCTCGGCGGGCTTGACCATCTGATATTCGTATTCAAACTGCATACTAAGACAACCCAACTCCAGCTACGAAATTTAAAAAAGCATAAAATCCTTTGAAAAATGAACTTGCGAAGTCATTTCAGCAGAATGTCAACCCACTCTTCAGTAATCCTACGCTCAATACACACCTATGTTCAATATCGGTCGAGACAGACAACCTTCAACAGTGATTAATAGATATAAAGAGAAAACTTAGAAAGCTATTCCCAAGTGAAACAAAGATAACCTCTTCCAAGCGATAAATCAATGAAATTGCACATAAACAATCGTACAAACAACTATGTAATTTAACCGGCAACGATCAGAAAGTCATAGAACTTGATTTCAGCGAAAACTCTAAGCTTATGTGTTCCAAGATATATCGTCGAAAATATGGTTTTTTCTTGACTTAAAGGTGGGCAGTTTGGTACAAATGGGGCAAGTGAGACGTGCGGTTTTTGTGCGTCGACGGACGGCTGGTTGATATGGAAGGAGGTATTGGCGGCTAACATACGAATTATCACGGCTAAATTCGATATAAATAGTGAAAGCGATATTAATATCGGCCATTATTAACCATTTAGGAGGATTATCATGCTTGGAAAAATGACTTATTTCTTCTGTTTCGCCCTGCTCGTCTGCGCAGTCAGCAGCGTTCAGGCGGAGCCCTTCAGCTTACGGCCCACGTTTGATGTCGAGATCGGCAATGATGCTCAGATCGGGCCGGATGGTGCTTCAGCCGGCGGATCCGGCATGGCAATGCGCGATATCGGTGGAAGACGACGCGTATCATTCGTGACATACGATATTTCTGAGGCCAAATTGAATGGTGTCGTTTTCTCAAATGTGAGCTTCAGCAATTACGGGCATGATTTGGATGACCCAGTAGACGTTTATGGAGTTCCTGAGGACTATGAGAGCCTCGTCGTTCCCGGAATAACCTGGAATACTGCTCCTGGTGTTAAGAATGATCCAACTCCGCCCCTTGATTCCGCGGTTGAACTGGACTTGGATGATCTTACCGATGTCCTGCTAACGTTTACTCCGCCTGCCATGGGAGTAAGGGGATCAACAGACACGAGCGAGGCCCTGGCTGAATTCCTCAGCAGTGATACTAATGGATTTGTAGCTTTTATGTTTGCACCAGCGGAACCAGGCTACCAGGCAATTGTTCGAACCGTCGATATGGGAGAAAATGGCGGCACGCTCCTTGAGGGCGATATTGGGGGAATTCCGGAGTCGGCGCTGAATCCAAATCCCGCCAACGAAGCTGAATACGTACCCCGCGATGCGGTATTGAGCTGGCTGCCGGGAGGCTACGCCGAGAGGCATGACGTTTATCTCGGAACGAATTTCGACGATGTGAACGAAGCATCGACAACCGTCGATCCGGCCGACGTCTACAAGGGCCGGCAGGATCCGAACCAATTTCCGGCCATCGGAACCTTTCGTCTGGAAATCGGCGCGACCTACTACTGGCGAATCGACGGGGTCGGTGCGGCACCCGGCAACAAGATATACAGAGGCATAGTCTGGCAGTTTAAGGTCGAGCCTTTTGCTTTTACGATTGACGGCACCACTATTGCCACTAGAGCTTCCAGCAGCGTGGCAGGCAAGGAGTCTGAAAATACCGTGAACAGCTCGGGACTGGACGAAACCGGTCTGCTGCACGGCAATATCGGCGAAGGCGCGATGTGGCTCAGCAGCGAGGGCGCAGATCAGCCGACCTGGATCGAATACGACCTCGGCAGGATTTACAAACTGCATGAGATGTGGGTTTGGAACTCGAACGAAGACCTGGAGAAGTCGATCGGTATCGGATTCAAGGAAGTTGTAATCGATTATTCGGTCGACGGAACCGAGTTTGTGACATTTGGAACAACGCACGAGTTCAACCAGGCACCAGGCACTGCTAATTATGCACACAATACCACCATTGATTTTAGCGGCATATCGGCACGGTACCTCAGGCTGACAGCCAACAGTAACTTCAGGAACATCCTTGAGCAATACGGTCTGAGTGAAGTGCGGTTCTTCTATGTCCCCGTACATGCAAGAAATCCTAAGCCCGATTCAGGAGAGACGGAGGTCCCCCTGGATGTAACACTCAACTGGACGGCAGGACGAGAAGCGGCCGAGCACAATCTTTACATGAGCACGAGCGAACAGGCCGTAATAGACGGCACAGCGTTCGTCGACACAGTGACCGAAGCCGGATACGGACCGCTGTCCCTCGATTACGCCACAACCTATTACTGGCGGGTCGATGAGGTTAACGACCTCGAAGATCCAGCTTTGGTGGAAGGTGACATCTGGAGTTTTAAGGCAAACGAGTTTCTTGTCATAGACGATTTCGAGATCTACGATTCGAACGACAACCAGATATGGTATGCGTGGAAAGACGGACTCGGTTATGGCTCGCCGGATACTCCGCCTTACTTTGCCGGTAACGGCACCGGGGCGGCAGTGGGCGACGAAACGACCGCTTCTTATACTGAGGAGACTATCGTCCACGAAGGCGGCCAGGCTATGCCGTTTGCCTACGACAACAACAAGCAGGGCTACACCAAAAATTCGGAGGCGGAGTTGACGCTGCTATATCCGCGCGACTGGACCGAGGGAGGCATAAAGGAATTGTCACTGTGGTTCAGGGGCAGTCCGGCATCGGTCGGCAGCTTCACCGAGGCTCCGGTAGGCACGTACACAATGACCGCGGCGGGCACTGATATCTGGGACGTCGCGGACGAGTTTCATTACGCATTCAAGACGCTGACCGGCGTAGGCACGATCGAAGCGCAGGTGCTCAGCATCGACGACACGGATCCGTGGGCCAAGGCCGGCGTGATGATCCGCGAGTCGCTGGAGCCGGGCTCGAAATTTGCCGCCGTGTACATCACGCCCGGCAGCGGATGCAGATTCCAGGGGCGAACGGATTCCGATATAGGCGCTACGAGCGACACTTCTGTCGCGACAGCAGAGCAGATAGCAATCGCCGCACCGTACTGGATTAAACTGGAGCGTGACTTCTCGGGCAACTTCAGGGGCTACTATTCGAGTGACGGAGCCACATGGCAGGCGATGTCGTGGAACCCGCACAATATCGCCATGAACTCGAACGTTTACATCGGCCTGGTAGTGACATCACACAATACGGCCGCTACAGCCGAGGGCAGATTCTCCAATGTGAAGATTACCGGTACGGCCGGCCAACAGTGGGCGAACCAGGATATCGGCATATTCAGCAACGATCCGGAGCCGATTTACATAGTGGTCTCCAACAGCGCGGGCGAACCGGTGGTTGTGGTCTACGACGACCCGGCCGCGACGCAGATAGATACCTGGACCGAATGGGTTATGAGCCTGCAAAGCCTTGCGGATCAGGGCCTGAATCTGACCGACGTCGACAGAGTTGCGATCGGTGTCGGCACCAGGGGTAATATGACGGTGCCGGGCGGCTCGGGCAAGATGTTCTTCGACGATATCCGGCTGTACGGACCGAGAGAAGTTATCGTTGAAGAATAAATTGACGCTTTAGAATAAGTTTTGGACGGCAGATAACGTTAAATATTTTTCGGGGCCTGTATCGACAGCTTCGGTACGGGCCCTTTCTTCAGATGGTCACGCATATCGTATTTACGCCGGCGCTTTCGTGCCTATCATTGCAAATCGAACGGCGTGTTATTAAGCGGGTCGAACCAGCCTAATTTAAAATCGCCCGGTTCGGCGCCATAGGCATTTTTATCGCCCGAGCCGGCCCTTTGCCGCGGTTCGATGTGGCCGTCCGCCCAGCCGACATTCGCCTGGTCCCTGTGGCGGAAATGAATAGACGGTGACATGTAAAACTCCCTGACGGGCCGACCGCTGTAAACGGTGAAAGGCGGCTCGGCGAACGAATATTCGATGAGCGATTTTTGGTCATTGGCCATTGCCGTATCGGCGAACATCAGCGTCAGGGCCGGAGCGGCAATTTCCGTCATGCGCGCCGTCATCGCGTAGCTGTCTTTCCAGGCCTGCACACTGCCGGCAGCGCCCTGCGAGGTCCGGCTGCCGATGTACGTCATATTATAGCCGTAGCCGCCGCAACCCTGCTCGAAATTCGTGTTCCAGTCCAGCCCTTTGACAAATTCCACCTTCAGGGGACATTCCTTTGCCCGGCCGTCGGCGAGATATCCTATCAACGGGCCTCTGAGCGGATCGAACGCCTCGCCGAGAGCGTCTCTTTGTCCGTGCCAGCGGTGCAGTCCGGCGTTGTCCCACATGTCACTGGCGGCCGGCACATAAAAACCATCGCTCTCCGTCGCGTATCCGATGTTTGCTATGACAAGCTGCCGAAGATTCGACTTGCAGGCCAAAGCCCGGCTCCCGGACCTGGCCGCTCCCAATGCCGGCATCAATATGGCCATCAGCAGGGCAATGATCGAGATGACTATCAGCAGCTCAATCAAAGTGAACGCTTCGCTATAATTCCGAATGTAGAATTTAGAATTTAGAATTAGCCTTTTTTCATTCTCCATTCTCAATTCTCCATTCTTCAACTTCGAGCCATTGAGCAACAAAGACATCAAAGTCGGCGTCGTCAATGAACAAATCTTTCGGCTCGGCTAAATCGCACCTGCCGATCCATCCGGGCCGGCCGAAACGACTGTGCCAGGCCGAGGCCAGCAGCGCGAAATCGTACATATCGACAACGCCGTTCAAATCGATATCGGCGCTGTACTTTTGTTCTTCGAGCACGCCAACCGCTTCGACGTCCACGCCGCCCGAGCCGAATGTCACCCAGGCGTCATAAATCGGATGGTCATCCGAATAATACTCCCGCACAGCCCCGCTCGCAGGGTCGATATGCGCTGAGGCCTGATCGTAAAAATCGCCGCTGCCCGGGATATCGACAATCCGCACGTATCTTATATCGTTTATATCCACGAGCCCCGATACAACCATCGGATCGCCCGCAATTTCCTGTAAATCGAACGGTGTGCCGGTACCGTTGGGATGCTTTCCCGCCAGATTATACACGTTGCTTATCTCCATCGTTCCATAAGACCCAACCGGTTCGGTAGTCAGTGACACAGCGGCAAATCGGGCAAAATCGACGCCATTGGTCGAGACCTCCACGTATCCCAATTCGGCAAACATTAGCCCCTCAACCGAGCCGGTCTCCAGACTCACATCGGATGTAAAACCGTTCTCGAAAACAACAAATTCGTAGCCGTCCTGCTGCCGGATCGGCTCGTCGAACGACAGAGTGATTCGCCCGGGCGGTAATCCATCGTCGATTTGCTGCCGGTTCAGGTCGCCCAGGCTGACTATGTCGAGCTTATCGCCGGCAGCCGGCCCAAGGGCATTGCCTGGGTCCGCCCACTGAGCATCGACGCCAGGGGCGGGCTCATAATCCGCCACGGCCGTGGCCCAGCCTTTGAATATCGGATTCACAACCGCGTTCGGGTCGTTCAGCGGATCAGCGTACTGCCCGCGATTGTTCGGATTGATATATCCGCTTATCCCGACTTCGGTATAAGGCCCGGTAGAAAATGCCGATTCGAACACAATCGTATCGATGGTGAAGCTGCCCGGCGTATTCATGCCCCAATCGCCGACGTCGCTCGAACTGAGCGCAAACTCCAGGCTCACAACCTCGCCCAGCGAAGTTAAATCGACATATCGCCACGTATCGACGATATAATCTTCGCTATTATCCTCAAAGCGGTAATCGGCTAAGTAGAATTCAACCGTTCCGATCACATTGCCGTCAATGTCTTTGCCCGTTATAGTGAGCAGAAAGAAGTCCGGATCGCCGCCGTCGGCGCCGCCGAACTTTTTCGCAAAGCCATCGCCGTAAAGCATCGAATAATAAGCATAGTTGCTGTTGGTCACATAAAAGCCCCTGACAAAGCCCGGCTCCTCCAGCGTCACAGTCGGCGGTGCAGCGAAACCGATATAACCCACGGTGTAGTTTGCCGAACCGCCCTGGCCCGAGCCCGTGATGGCGTTATATTGTGCCGCTATCCCTTCGGCCGCGGTATCGGTGAGATTGGAATACGAAAAGCCGTCCCATGAGGCAAAGTCGGCGTTGTAATTATTGCCGAAGTGCGCGCCGCCGCTGGTAAATCCTCCCGAGCTGTCCGAGCCATTCCAATAGGACTCGGCCGGCAGAGCCAGATCGTCAAACGTGGCTGTGGCGGCATTTGCAGCGCCTGCCGTTAATAAAATAGAAACCAAACAATACACTTTTCTTAACCTAATCATTTTTGTACCTCCCATCCGGAGAATTGCCTGTAGCATTCTCCTTCGGTATCTGGCCCTTTTCGCGAGGGCGTGCCAATAAAAAAAACCGCCGTCCTCACGAGAGAAACAGCGGTTTTAAATCGCCCTGCACAAATAGAACCACAGCCAGCGTAAAA
>CAZSOR010000031.1:0-23820 GCA_964608395.1 uncultured Pirellulales bacterium | reverse complement strand
TTAAAGAACACACCTGGCAGGATGAAAAGAACTGGGGTTATCGCAGCTATGAGACCCGCGAGGATCTGACCGATGCATACGTGGCGCTAATTGATAATCTGCTCTCGCTCATCGGCGACGGCCTGTGTGCGGCAGTCTATACACAGACGACCGACGTGGAGATCGAGTGCAACGGGTGGATGACCTACGACCGGGCGATGATTAAGATGGACGTGAAAAAGGCCGCCGCGGCGAATAAGCGTTTGTACCTGCCGGCGCCGGTCTTTAACACAATTGTCCCGACCTCGCAAAAGCAGCCGCAAAGCTGGCGCTATACAACGAGCGGGCCGTCTGACGGCTGGCAGCATGCCGATTTCGACGATTCCGCATGGCCGACGGGCCAGGGCGGTTTCGGCACTGAAGAAACTCCCGGCACGATTGTGCGTACCGAGTGGAAAACGCCGGACATCTGGGTGCGTCGAACGTTCGAGCTGGCCGATAAGAAACTCAGCCGGCCGCAGCTTTCGATTCATCACGATGAGGATGCTGAAGTCTATATTAACGGCCAGCTTGTGGCGAAACTCGAAGGCTACACTTCGAGCTACACCCGGGTAACCCTGGACAAAAAGGCGCAGAAGGCTTTGAAAATCGGCACAAACTGTATTGCTATCCACTGCCACCAAACCACCGGGGGCCAGTATATCGACGCCGGCCTGGTGAACGTCGTAGAACAACCAGCACGTTAACAGGGGATTTTATTTGAGCCAAACATAGACATTTTGGCCGGGATGTATTTCATGGTGGAGATGCCGGTTCAGGATTAGACTTTGCCAAAACGCAAACGGCTTTATCGTTACCTCCTGACACCGACGCTCAGTTCCATAAGCCGCAGAATAGAGGAGTACAATTATGAAACGACGGGAATTTATTAAGTGTATCGCGGGTGTGGCGGTCACGGCAGCATTGCCGAACAGCGGCTGCTCGATGGCCAATCCAGGCGGAAACTCCAGGGGCAAGGACCGGCCGAATATTATCTTGATTATGACCGACGACCTCGGATATGGTGACATCAGTTGCTACGGCAGCACTACAATCAACACGCCCAATATCGATACGCTGGCCGAGGGCGGCATGAAGTTTACGGATTATCATTCCAACTGCCCGGTGTGCAGTCCGACACGAGCGGCCCTGCTGACCGGGCGCTACCAGCAACGTGCCGGCATCGAAGGTGTCATCTACGCAAAAGGCCCGACCCGCCAGACGGGATTGACGCTGGAAGAAACTACGTTCGCCGAGGTTCTCAAAACCCGCGGATACGCGACGGGAATTTTCGGCAAGTGGCACCTAGGCTATAACGTGCAGTTCAATCCGTCCAGGCAGGGCTTCGAGGAGTTCATCGGCTACGTCAGCGGCAATGTGGACTACCAATCGCACATTGACGTCGCCGGCTTCGACGACTGGTGGAAGAACCTCGAAAAGGTCCCGGAAAAAGGCTACACCACCGACCTGATAACAAAGCACGGCGTTGACTTTATCGAGCGGCACAAGGACGAGCCATTTTGTTTGTATCTGCCGCACGAGTCGGTGCATTCTCCGTATCAGGGTAGAAAAGATCCGCCGGAGCGACTGCCGGGCGGAAAGAAAAGTAAAAAGGCCAGAGGGAAAGAAATCGCCCGGGCTTATAAGGAAATGGTCGAGGTTATGGACGAAGGGATAGGAAAAATCGTCGAGACGATCAGGCGCCTGGGCCTGGAGCGTAAAACGTTTATTTTTTTCTGTTCCGACAACGGGGCTAACAGGAACGGCTCCAACGGCGTTCTTGCCGGCTTCAAAGGCAGCCTCTGGGAAGGCGGACACCGAGTCCCGGCCGTGGCGTACTGGCCCGGCAGGATAAAACCCGGCACGATGACAAGCCAAACCACGCTGGGGATGGATATGTTTTCAACGATGGTTTCAATCGCCGGGGCAAAACTTCCGGCGGGACTTAAACTCGACGGCACCAATCTGCTTGGTATGTTGACCGAAGACAGGAAGCTGCCCGAGCGCACGCTGTTCTGGCGATACAGAAATCAAAAAGCTGTCCGCAAAGGTCCCTGGAAACTGCTGGTTCAGGACGACAATGTGAAACTTTATAATCTCAGCGACGACCTTGCAGAAAAAGAGAACCTTGTCAATGCGAAACCCGCGATGGTCAGGGAACTTCAAGGTGAACTTGCAGCATGGGAGAAGGAAGTTTCAGCCGGCGTTGAACTGAGGACTTAATACAAATCTCGTAAAAATTGATAATATTGGAGGCAAGTGCTATGAAAGCTAAATCGATTAGCCGGCGTGAATTTATGAAAGCGGGAGCATCGGCCCTTGCCGGCTCGGCGCTGATTTCGCAGCGAACATCTGCTGCCCGGAACAACAGGCCCAACGTTGTACTTATTGTAAGCGACGACCACGGGCGCGAGACCCTCGGCTGCTACGGCAACCCGGTCATCAAAACGCCGAACCTGGACGGCCTTGCGGCCGAATGCGTGCGCTTTACAAACGCCTTCTGTACATCGGCAAGCTGCAGCGCCAGCCGGTCGGTTATTCTATCCGGAATGTACAATCACGCGAACGGCCAGTACGGCCATCAGCACAGCTATCACCACTTTATCTCCTTCGAGAACATCAAAACGCTGCCGGTCCTGCTGACCGAGGCCGGCTATCGAACCGGGCGAATCGGAAAATATCACGTTGCGCCCGAGGAGGTTTACAAATTCGATGTGGCGCTGCCCGGCAACAGCCGCAGCCCTGTTCAGATGGCACAGAACTGCCGGGACTTCATCAATGAAAACGACGACAAGCCGTTCTTTTTGTATTTTTGCATGAGCGACCCGCACCGCGGTGGCGGCGTTGCAAACGAACTGCCCGGCAAACCCGACCGGTTCGGAAACAAAGCCGAAGGAGCCTATCCCGGCATCAATGAAGTCAAGTATGACCCGAAAGATGTAATCGTGCCGCCTTTCCTGCCCGATACGCCGGAGTGCCGCGCCGAACTGGCACAGTACTCCCAGGCTGTCTCACGTGTCGACCAGGGTGTGGGCAAACTGTTCGATGTCCTAAAACAAGCCGGCAAATATGAAAATACCGTAATCATTTACATCTCCGATAACGGTGTCGCTTTTCCGGGAGCGAAAACGACGCTGTACGAGCCGGGTATGAACCTGCCGTGTATCGTGCGACAGCCCGGGCAAAAGAAAAATGGCATAGCGTGCGATGCGCTGGTCAATTTTGCGGACCTGGCGCCTACGATTCTCGATTTTGCCGGTGCGCTGTCCGGCAACAATTCCTTCCAGGGCCGCTCATTCAAATCGACGCTCGAGCGGGAGCATCCGAAGGGCTGGGATGAAACTTACGCCTCGCACACCTTCCACGAGATTACGATGTATTATCCGATGCGCGTGGTCCGGCAGCGCAGGTACAAGCTGATCTGGAACATCGCTCACGGGCTGGATTATCCGTTCGCCAGCGATTTGTGGGCCGCCTCGACCTGGCAGGCGACGATTAAGGCCGGCAGCAAATATTACGGCAAACGTACCGTCGAGGCTTACCTGCATCGGCCTAAATTCGAACTGTACGACCTTCAAAACGACCCGCACGAGGTAAAAAACCTCGCCGACGATCCCAAACACGAAAAAGTGCTTGAAGAACTCAAAGCGGAACTGAAAGCGTTTCAGAAACGGACAAATGATCCCTGGCTGTTGAAATGGGAATATGAATGAAAGTTGACAAACGGCCATCGATGATTATCATGGTCAATTAACTCGCCGCTTGCGGCGTTAATCCGAACAGAAGAATAAAGGGACATATAAATGGCGTTATTGTTGGGATACGATGTCGGAAGCTCGTCTATCAAGGCTACGCTGATGGATGCTGAGACGGGCCAGGTGCTGGCGGCGGCGACTTCGCCGGACAAGGAACTGGAGATTGTCGCTAAGCAGTCGGATTGGGCCGAGCAGGATCCTGCCGTCTGGTGGGAGCACGTCAAGACCGCCACGAAAAAGATTCAGGTGCAGGCGGATTTTGACGCCGGCGATGTGCACGCGATCGGGATATCTTATCAGATGCACGGACTTGTCGTGGTAGACAAAAACAAGCAGGTGCTGAGGCCTTCGATTATCTGGTGCGACAGCCGGGCGGTGCAAATCGGCGAGCAGGCGGCGACGGATATCGGCCGGGAAAAGTGCCTCAAGAAACTGTTCAACCTGCCCGGAAACTTTACAGCGTCAAAGTTGAAGTGGGTAATGGAAAACGAGCCGAAAGTTTATTCGCAGATTCACAAAATGATGCTGCCCGGCGATTACATCGCGATGAAGATGACGGGTGACATAAAAACAACGCCTTCCGGATTGTCCGAAGGGATAATGTGGGATTTCGAGGGTGACGGTCTCGCTGAATTCGTGCTCGACAACTACGGCATATCGAGTGAGCTTGTCGCCGAGACGCTTCCGACGTTTTCGATCCAGGGCGAGCTGACGAAAGAGGCGGCCGACGAGCTTGGACTCGAAGCCGGGACCATAATCAGCTACCGCGCCGGCGACCAGCCTAATAACGCGCTGTCACTTAGCGTTTTGCAGCCGGGCGAGATAGCCGTCACGGCGGGGACATCAGGCGTGGTCTATGGAGTCAGTGACCGGAAAAACTACGACCAGCGCTCGCGGGTCAACGTCTTCGTTCATGTCAACCATTCGGCGGAAGATCCGCGATACGGCGTGCTGCTGTGCATTAACGGAACGGGAATCCTCAATAGCTGGCTAAAGCACAATTTCGTCGCCGGCGAGGGACTGGATTACGAGCAGATGAACGAGTTGGCGGCACAGGCACCGGTCGGCTCCGACGGCCTGGTAATCCTCCCGTACGGCAACGGCGCCGAGCGAACGCTGGAGAACAGGAACATCGGCGCATCCGTTCACGGCTGGAACTTCAACGTGCACAAAAAGGCACACTTCCTGCGCGCCGCACAGGAGGGAATCGTCTTCGCACTGAATTACGGACTCGGTATAATGCGTGAGATGGGAATCCAACTGACCACCGTCAAGGCGGGCAACGCCAACATGTTCCTGAGCCCGTTGTTTGCCGAGGCTTTCGCAACCGTGACACAAGCTACTGTAGAACTTTACAACACCGACGGCTCGCAGGGCGCGGCACGCGGCGCCGGCATCGGCGCGGGCGTTTACAAGAGCACGGACGAAGCCTTCACAGGCCTCGAACCGGTCAAAACAATCGAACCTAATGAAAAATTATCTTCCGCCTACCAACAAGCGTATGCAAAGTGGGAAGAGGCGTTGAAACAACAACTGAAATCATGAATCACATCTCGATGAATAAAATACGAGAAAGGAGTTAATAAATGGCAGAGTACTTTTCCGGAGTGAAACAGATAAAATACGAGGGGCCCGACTCGAAGAATCCTCTTGCATTCAGGTATTATGATCCAAGCGAGGTAGTCCTCGGCAAAACAATGGCCGAACATCTGCGTTTTGCAGTCTGCTACTGGCACACTCTCAAAAACCTCGGCGGGGACCAGTTTGGGCCGGGCACCATTATTCGCAACTATAATGACTCGTCAGATCCGATGAAAATTGCGGACATGACGCTGGAAGCCGCCTTCGAGTTCTTTACGAAGTTGGGTGTCGGTTTCTGGTGCTTCCATGACAGGGACATTGCGCCCGAGGCGGACGACCTGGCTGAAACCAACAAACGTCTCGACAAGATCGTGGAGAAAGCCGTCAAGCTACAGGCCGACACGGGAATCAAGCTGCTTTGGGGAACGACAAACGCCTTTTCACATCGCCGGTTCATGGCCGGTGCGGGCACCAATCCGTCGCCGGAGGTCTTCGCTTACGCTGCAAGTCAGATTAAAAAAGCCCTCGAGATAACAAAAGAGCTTGGCGGAGCCGGTTATGTCTTCTGGGGCGGGCGTGAAGGTTACGATACTTTGCTCAATACGGACATGAAACGCGAATTGGACCACATGGCTCTGCTCCTGCAGTCGGCGGTCGATTACAAGAAAAAGATCGGTTTTAATGGTCAGTTTTACATTGAGCCAAAACCGAAGGAACCAACGAAGCACCAATATGATTCCGATGCAGGCAGTTGTTTCGCGTTCTTGCAGAAATACGATCTGCTCGGTGACTTTAAGTTGAACATCGAGGCTAACCACGCGACGCTGGCCGGACATGATTTTTGCCACGAACTGGCATTTTGTGTGGCCAACGGCATACTTGGCTCGGTCGATGCGAATCGAGGCGATATGCTCTTAGGCTGGGACACGGATCAGTTTCCGAACGACGTCTATGAAACGACACTCGCAATGTACATAATTCTCAAGGGCGGCGGTTTTACAACCGGCGGTCTCAATTTCGATGCACACGTGAGACGTCAATCGATAGACCCGGTCGATCTTTTCCACGGTCATATAGGTGCGATGGATGTTTTCGCCAGGGGACTGAAGAACGCCGCTAAGATGATAGAAGACAAAACTCTCCAGAACGCTGTTGACAAGCGCTATAGCGGCTGGAATCAGGGGCTTGGCTCCAAAATCGAAAGCGGGCAGATTGGATTTGAAGAGCTTGAGGCTTACATCCTTGAAAACGGCGAGCCGGAACTTCAAAGCGGCCGTCAGGAGATGCTCGAGAACCTCCTCAACGATTATATCTAAAAGAAAACCGGGAACATTCGCTTCTGGCTGGACGTTAGCGTCACTGTTTGGTGCTGCCTCGATGAGAAGTACTGTAACTGCGGTCTGCCAATAAATTATGGGGAAAGTCCGTCTGTTCTTTATCGACAACCTGCGAATCCTGCTGATCACGCTGGTTATGATGATTCACCTGTCCATAACCTACGGCGGCGAAGGGGGCTGGTATTACAGAGACGGGCAGGCGGATACACTTTCATCCATCCTGCTGACCTGGCACAATGCGACTGTCCAGGCCTTCTCAATGGGGCTGTTTTTTATGATCGCGGGCTATTTCACGCCCGGCTCATACGACCGCAAAGGTCCCCGGCAATATCTCAAGGATCGACTGCTGCGTTTAGGCATCCCAATGCTGTGCTACGACTTTATCATCGGCCCCCTCATGGCATATCCGCTTATGCAGACTGGCTCTCTTAAGCAGGCTGACACTCTTCAATTCGACGGTTCTTACCCTGAGTTTCTTTCTATTTATTACAGCAGGTTTCATGTTGGTACCGGCCCATTGTGGTTTGTCGAGGCCCTGCTGATATTCGCTGGTTTTTATATTTTGTGGCGGCTGTTTGCGAAAACTCCTGCTTGTTCTGTTCGGGACGGCGGCAAAGTGCCGAGCAATTTGACAATAGCTTTCTTTGCCCTTGCTCTGGGTACTGTTACCTTTATCGTACGGATATGGCTTCCGATCGGCTGGAGTTTCGAACCTTTGAATTTTCAGTTTCCATTTTTCCCACAGTACATTTGCATGTTTATTGTCGGAATCGTCGCCTATCGCCGTAACTGGCTGACACGTATTCCCGATGCTATGGGCAGGCTCTGGCTCTGCGTAGCCGTGGTTATGATTGTCATCGTTTTTCCAGTTCTGTTCACACTGGGCGGAGCAGCAAAAGGCAATATAGCACCGTTTCTCGGCGGTCTGCGCTGGCAATGCTTTACCTACGCTCTCTGGGAGCAGTTAACCGGCGTTGCGTTAATCATCGCCCTGCCGGCCCTGTTCCGCAAACGGCTCAACCGGCAGGGAAAGATTACCAGGGCGATGGCCGGCAGCGCATATACGGCGTATATCATCCACGCCCCGGTCGTTATCCTCGTGGCTATCGCGTTCAGAAACGTCAGCTTGTATCCGCTCTTGAAATTCGCATTGGCCATCATGATTTCAATGCCGCTGTGCTTTGGCCTCGGCAATATAATTCGCAAGCTTACCCTGGCAAGACGAATATTATAATCCCGAAAGCTCTCTTTGCTCAGATTATCAGCATAGCGTCGCCGTAGGAGTAGAAGCGGTATCGCTGCTCGATGGCGTGTTGATAGGCGGCGAGGATGCTTTCGAGCCCTGCGAAGGCCGCTACCAGTGCTAATAGCGTGGATTTGGGCAGATGGAAGTTCGTTATCATCGCATCGATCATCTTGAATCGGTAGCCCGGCATGATGAATAATTCGGTTGTGCCCGCGGCAGCTTTCATTTGTGAGCCGGCAGCGATGGTTTCGAGGACTCTTGTTGAAGTCGTACCGACTGATATAATTCGATTGCCCTTATTTTTTACCGCATTTATTATCCCGGCATTTTCTTCGTCGATACTAAACCATTCCTGGTGGATTTTATGGTCTTCTAGATTGTCCGCTGTGACCGGCTTGAATGTGCCGGCCCCGACGTGGAGCGTTATAAATGCGAATTTTATGCCGGCCTGCTTTAACTGCCGGATGAGCGGTTCGGTAAAATGCAGCCCCGCTGTCGGTGCCGCAACGGCGCCGGCTTGCCTGGCGTACACAGTCTGATACCGCTGCTCGTCCTCTACCGCTACTGCCGGATCGTCGTCTCGCTTGATGTACGGCGGCAGCGGCGGAAAACCGATTACATCCAGCACGGCCTGTGCATTTGCATCGGCCATTATCCGCAGCCGGCACCTGCCCCGATCGATTTTTTCGAGCAGCATAGCCTTGCAGAAATCGGCCTTTTGCCTGTCTTTCAGATAAAACTCATCGCCCTGCTTCAACTTGCGGAGTCCTTTCAGATATGCCGTCCAGATGCCGTCGGCGTCAGCGGCGAGAAACAATCCTTCGAGCTTGCCTCCCGTGCTCCGCCGGGCAAAAAAGCGTGCCGGCAGGACTTTTGTATCGTTGAGCACGAGGCAATCGCCGGGCAACAGAAAATCGCCGATTTTGCTGAACCGGCTGTCAGAAACATCGCCGGCGGAACGATCCATAACAAGCAGCCGCGAATTGCTCCGAACGGAAAGAGGCATCTGTGCAATCAACTCAGACGGCAGGTAATAGTTTAGCTTCTCTGTTTTCATAACGAAAAGTTATCAGACGACCCTCAAATAAACAAAAAAATTTTATCCTAATAATTAAACGATTTTCGCGTTTGTCTAACGGCACCGAATTTCCAACACAAGTGATCGAGATTCAGAGACGATACAGACAGCATGAATCCAACTTATAATAACAATCTTTTCAAAGGTTACGAGGATGGCTGCGAGAAAGTATTTTGAGAGAGAGGCGACTTCGGTCGCTGCTTTAGGAAGGCACGAACTTGAGAGACGAATCAGGAATTTCAGAGGCAGATTTAAGTTGGATTTTACACAAGATTACCTTAACAGGCTCAGCGTCGACAGATTGAGGCATATCCTTTTGGCCGCGTTAATGAACTCCAGAGGCCATAATTGATTATTTAAAGGGCTCTTTTTTGGGCCATCCGAATTTCTCGAATCGCCCGAACTCCTTCTCCGAATTATCGCTGGGGTCTTCTTTCAGCGCCGAGCGTACCTCCTCGACATGTGCATCCACAAATACGGCATTTACCATGCCGCTGTTCAGATCCCCGCTTTTGGCACTATGAAAAGTCCCGAACCAGTCGCGGCCATCGGGGCATAATGCGTTGTCGTTCAGCACATTTCCACAACCGGGCCTGAGCCACATATTCTCGGCAGTGAAGAAAAATACCTCCGCCTTGCTCCTTGTGATCGCGGAACGCTTCAGGACGCCGCCGCCCTCAACACCGCCTGTTGAGCCTAAGTAGCCGTTCATACTATAACTATAGTAAGGTACAATAGGGATAGACGCATCATGGCTGGGATGGTTTTGGCCCACGGATTTCGCAAGAATTGCGAACGATGGACACAAATGGACCTTCCCTTTTTTCAGGTAGGGCCAAAACGGGCCGTCCGCCGGATATCTCGGATCATGCCACCGGCAATAACGCTGATAACCGGAAACCGGGGCTTCCGTCTTGACCAGAGAGGTCCACGCAGATGGATAGCGGTCGTCATAGTCGTCCAGATATAAGGCCTGTGCAATACCGTATTGTCGCAGGTTGGCCCGGCAGGTAATCTCCCTGGCCTGTTCTTTCACCCGCTGCAGCGCCGGCATCAATATCGCCATTAAAATCGCAATAATGGCTATTACTACGAGAAGCTCTATCAGTGTAAACGCTCTGTGCCTAATCATAAGATTGCCCCTTCTTTATTTGACTAAAGTGTGTGCCTCTTACAATCCGGCCGGTTCAGATTCTGCTTCTCAGTACCCCAGTCTGCCCCAGACGGCTCTCTGCATCCTCTCCAGATCTGCGAACTCCTCGGGGGTTTCAGGGGCCATCTGGTGCAGCGGGTTGGCCATTTTTCCGGTCTCCAGGGTCTTTTTGCCCTCCCACTTCCAGTAATCGGAGTGCCCGTCGGCGAAGGAGACATTCGAGCCGTCACCGTGCCGGACAAACGGGGGATCCCACCATGTGGCCTGCTGGTAGTGACAGGCATAACTGTCCGGGGTCACGCGACCTTCATCGAGAAAAACCAGTCTCTTCGACGGGCCCGGGGCTACAATATCCGTTCTCTTCTTAACCCATAAGACCGTCCGGCCGACTCTTACTCCGACATCACCATTGTGCGTCCCGTCTCTGTAAAGACCATTCATTGCATCGGTAATAGTGTACGTGCGCATCTCTCCTCGAATACCGGTCGGACAACGATAGAGCATTTCATCCTTGCAATATGGATAGAGCGCCCCGGCCTTTATCGCTTTTATCTGGGTCTCCTGCGGTAGCTGCGCCCCTTGCATGTAACCACTTGCGCAATCGTCACCTGTCCACCATAGCTCACGGGCATGTCGGCCGCTTGTCGGCATAGGACACATGCCGTCACTACCCTCATACGCTTCGCCATTGACGAGCTTGTCGTCGTTTTCGTCGGCATACATAATCCAAGTAAGTGTCAATTGCTTCATATTGTTTAAGCAGACGACACGCTTGCCCTGCTCCTTGACTCGATTCAGAGCGGGCATCAATATCGCCATTAATATTGCTATAATAGCAATCACAACCAGAAGCTCAATTAATGTAAAGGCTTTTCGTTTGACCATTATGTTGTCTCCTCTATCTTTGTTCAATGTCGCAGGCTGTACGACCGTTCTCCTATGAGTTCGGCAAAACCAGAGAAATAATGCTTATCAATCCCTTTACCTTGGCATATGACTTGGCGAATAACCTAATTTGCCCCAGACGGCCTTTTGCATCTTATACAAATCCTGGTAGTCATCATCGCTCTCAGGCACCATCTGGTGCAACGGGTGTGCATCAAGGCCGGGAACAGCGGCAAGCTTGCCTATTTCTAACGTTTTCATGCCCATGAACTTCCAATAATCAGCGTGCCCGTCTGCGAAAGAGACATTCGTTCCGTCACCGTGCCGGACAAAGGGTGGGTCCCACCAGGTCTCATTCTGGTAATGGGTAGCATAACTGTCGGGAGTTATTCGGCCTTCGTCAAGAAAAACTATTCTCTGCGCCGGGCCGGGGGCGCTAATCTCCGTTCTCCTCTTAACCCACAATACCGTTCTGCCATTTCTCTCACCCACATTGCCGATGATAGTGCCTGGCCTTGCAAGGCCATTCATAGCATCGGTAATAGTGTAGGTCCGCATCTCTCCACGCATACCTGTCGGGCACCGGTAAAGGTCTTCATCCCTGCAATATGTAAATAAGGCGCCAGCCCTGATGGCTTTTTTCTGGGTTACCTCGGGTAAACTTGTGCCAGCCCAAAAATCTGCGATATCGTCACCTGTCCACCACTGCTCACCATTATGTATACCGCCTGCGGGGATAGGTGCCAAGCCGTCTCCGCCGCCATATGCTTCGCCGTTTACTATCTTGTCGTCGTTTTCATCGGCATACATAATCCAGCAAAGCGCCAACTGCTTCATATTACCTAAACAGGCGGCGCGCTTCCCCTGCTCCTTGACTCGATTCAGAGCGGGCATCAATATTGCCATCAATATTGCAATAATAGCAATCACTACCAGAAGCTCAATCAAAGTGAAGGCTTTTGGTTTTTTCATAATGATACTCCTTCCCTATCTTTGAGTTATATTCTACATTTCCTGCATATAATACTGGCAGAACAGTATTATAACTGTTTTTCTAACTCCTGGCAAGGCAAATTGTTAGTAATCTTTAAAACGCTGCAACCAATCCGGCCATGCACTCGGGTCGACACCTCCGCCTTTTGTCCACTCGCCGTTAATGTCATAACCCCGGCTCCACTTGAGCGTCCATAATTCCTTAAGTCCGACTTTTCTTACGGCCCAATCGGCAAACAGACTGTTCACAAATCCACCATGCCTGTTGACACATACACGGTTCATCTCATTCGAATTTGGAGTATCCCCCGGACCTTCGTCAGAGTTCGGGGGCTGGTCGGTTTCCCTTGGCCAAGAATCAACCCACCAACTGCCCGTAAAGACCGGCACATTGCTTGCGCCTTTGACCATGTGAGTGCCCCAGTGCCATTCGGCCGGGGTGCGGCCCCAACCGCTGGACCTGCCGCCAGACGTCTTGGCCGCTTTGATATTTAATATCCAGCCGTTAAGGCCGTAACTACCTACATCTACCGGATCGCCGGTTGTCCAGGCATAATTGGACCAGCCGCCTGTTGGGATGCCTCCCTGCGGGCGCGGTTTTGTGGCCTGAGGACATAACCACATCTTTATATCCTTTGAATAAGGCCTCATGGTTTCCCGCCAGAACTCGCCGGAACCCATACCGGCCTGCGTGCCATTCAATTCTCCGGAAAAAAAGTTGCCGTCGTTCTCGTCAGTATACATGGCAAACATAAGGCTCCACTGTTTTAAATTTGCCAAACAAACAGTCGTCCTTGCCTGTTTTCTGACCCGCTGCAAAGCAGGCATTAATATCGCCATCAACAAGGCAATAATGGCAATTACAACCAGAAGCTCAATTAACGTAAAGCCTCTTTTGTGTTTATTCATCGCAACACCCTTTCACTATTATATCGCTAAGTTTATTTCTAACTGTATTTTATGGACCCGGCGAAATCTTACTTTCATTATTACAATCATGCAAAGGTTATTTTACAATCCTTAAAATACCGGATCCAGTTATACGATGCGCTAAAACGAACTCCTGTTCTGTTGATTATACTGCCTTTATCTATGTACGATACATCGTTCTGGCGTCAATTATTGTTTCATAAAATTTTTATTTCAGCTAACCAACCAACTCATAATTAATATTTACAACTGTCGTAGAACAAATTTCCTTCCTATCCTGTTGTGAACTGGCTAATACTTCATTATAACAGATTATCAACTCCTAATCAATGTATTTTTGATATTAACAAAGCATTTTTATACGTTTCATCAACTTATTATAGGGTTTACGGCAACGGCTAACGATAGCATTAGAAAATTTCCAAAGACATGCCTCGGACTCCTTTTTTTAGCGCTGGTGTGAAAGATCGCGCAAAAAATTGGAGTCGTTCCTCCTCCGGGACGACTCCAAAGATAACAGAGTGCAACTTTCGGAACCCGTAAACCATTTTTAGGTTCAAAAAAATCGGGCGGACACATCCTCCTCCGAAACACGTTTAGGCCGTCCGCCCAATATTGCTGCCTCAGAAAAGACAAAATAGAGAAATGTGCAAACAATATGCCAATAAAAGTGCTTTATGGCGAAAAATATCCATAAACCCCGCCTAACTTCCTACACGAAAGATATTTACGCTTATATCTACCCATTCTGCCATAACAATAAAAAAGTATTGCATTTTAATGTTGTGTTGAATTTAAGAAACGCTCAATATGCCCAAACGGCCCAAATATACATATTGCTTTGTGTGCTACAGACTAATAGGAAAGAAATTACTGTTGTGTTGATATTTATCAACGCCGTGGGGAATAATATGAACAAAAAAGTATATTACAGACCATAAAGGCAAAAGTTGCCATCGCTATTTCTTAATACGCTTTGTAGAAGAAACACGGTCTGTCCAGCGGCAGACCCAGTTATCGAAGAGTTTTTTTGTGCCGGTCCGTTGCTGTTCAACCCGAAAAACTGTGCTTTTTCGCCAAGTTGCAATCTCACCGGCTATTTTATTAGCCCTTTGCTGCGGTAATTCAATCCTTTTTAGTTCTTTCGGATCGACGCTTAGATTGTAGATGCAGGTCGTTTTGTTCGTTGGATTATATATAAACTTGCGATCACCTTCGATAAAACCAGCAGGCCCCTCCTGCATCCAGCCGGAGAAGTACACTTTACGATACTCCGCTTCTGACTTGAGCACATCCACGCCATCAAAGCCGACAGATCCCGTTTCGAAGCCCAAAAGGCCCAGCAATGTTGGTGTTAAATCAATAGAACTGACAGGTTCTGTTATCCTGACGCCGTTCTCGACCAAAAACGGGGCCCGCAAACAAAACGGGATGCGTAAAGCCTCATCGAAAGCTATCCGTTCGTGTCCAAGCAGACCGTGCTCGCCGAACGCTTCGCCATGGTCACCTATAACACAAAATATTGTATTATCCGTGATACCAAGATTGCCAAGCTCCACATCCAGCGCAGCTAAAAATTTGTCGGTATAAGATATTGTCTGTCGGTAGCGTTCCAGCGGCTCCTTGGCCGGCGTACCAAACCACTCCGGAATTTCATACGGATCGTGTGTAACAGAGCATAAAACCGTCATAAGGAACGGCTGCTCTTTCGACTTTATCCATTCGGTAATTGGCTTTAACATTGAGAACTCATCGCAGGCAAGATAGCCAAGAAAGCTGTTTGGATCATCCGAATCTTCCCTTGCCCAAAAATCGTCGTAGCCGAGGTTATAAACAAGCCCGGGACGCGATTCAAAGCTGCCCATCGCCGACTGGAAAAAGGCAGTTCTATAGCCAAGCTGACCCCCGAGAATCGTAGCTATGCTGGCATAGGGACTGGCAGCCGGGACCGTCTCAGCTATATCCTGGGAAGCAGATGCAAATCGGCCGGTCAAAAGTGCGAACAACGCCTTTGTAGTATGCGTCAGTGTTGAGCGGGAGTTGGAGAACTCAATGCCTTGTTCGGCCAATGCCGCAAGATAAGGCGTTAGATTACACTGACCGTTCGCAAGCGATGTGTACTGATATTGAACGCCTTCGAGGACAACGAGCACTACATTGTGCTTTACGTATTGTTGCTTTAACTTAACCTTCAAAAGGTCGAAAGTGGGTATCTTTCGTTTCGGATCGGGCGACCTTCTGTAGTCCGATATAACCAGGCTCATTACAGCTCTTAAATGAGAATTATAGCGAAGGCCCACAGAGCCAATCTGGAACGAGCCGCGTCTGGCAATCACAGGACGAGCGATAACTGCTGCTACAACGATGGTAAGACAAAAAATAATTCTGGCGATAAAACGCCTGCGATCATAAACAGGCAACTTTGGCCTGGCCAGAACAAAAAAGAAAAAGGTAAGGGCAACAGCACTGGGCGCAAGCAAAATAACTGCAGTCGCCGGCATCTTGGCAAGATTAACGCCTATAATGCAAAGAGTATTAAACGGAGCACGAACAAGAGGTAAGAGGACCCTCGGCAGGATCTGCGTTCCCGTCCTGATCAGCCAACCAGCATTCATAACCGACCATGCGCACACAACAGCGGCAATAATCGTAGCCGACCGGACAACAGCTTTCCTGGGCCAGCGGTAACAAACCAGTGACAAGATGACTTCTATTGCTATCAGTACGGAAAGATCAGCCATTATCCAACCTAAGTATTCGTCGAGCAGGTCGTAACGCCACGAGTGGAATAACTTAACCATCAGGGAGCAGAACAGCGCAGCCAGCATTATTACGCTATAAGCGCGTGGGGCAAGAAAACCCTGCAGGCGGGAAAACAACACCCCCCTATACTTATTGATGGATTGTAAATGCTGGGAAACCATAAGGCGTTAAAATACTAAAAGTTAAAACAAATAGCAAGATGGTTTTACGCTTATCTCTTGTGATTTAAGGAATAGTAATAACGCGAAACCCAATGTTAATTTACAGGTTGGTGTTGGATAGATGAAGAATAGTTATTATTAATTTAAAATTAGTATTAGTAGTCATATAGCAGGTGAAATTGTGTGGTTTGGCCGGGCAGTGAATCCTAAGCTTCTGTAAGGCAGGAAATTAGATCGGTAGAAATTGGATTTATTCTTGTGCAAAACCTGTTGTATTTTATGCGGGGTATTTGAGAGAATTTAGGTGAGCCGTTATTGAATAATATGGGATTATCGTTCTTAACAACTCTTATAACCATATTTAACAGCCTATCCACAATGACGTGATAGGTTTCTGATTGAAGTATAAGAATGTGTGGAAATAATCGACGGCCCGAAATTTAACCTTAGCCACTTGAAGATTTTGCATAAGAAGCTATAATATAGGTTTTGTACCAAGAGATAACAGGGTTGTATTATTGTCGATCCACCAAAAATGCAGGAGTTTGAAAATCTATGGACTCAGGGACAAGCAGGATGAAGAATAAAAAAGCAGATGCAGAACTTTTTGCCGGCTTCGATGTCGGAAGTAGTTTCGTACACTACGCGGTTATTGATAGAGATGGAGCGGTCATATACTCGCCGAAGCCGATAATGCACCTCGCCAATCCTATCGGAGCTGTCAGGGAGGCGTGGCGAGATGTGAAGGAAAAAGTAGGTAAAGATAAAATCAGGAACACAGCGTTTACGGGTAGCGGAGCGGAATCTTTTCCGAATGTAATGCCGGGCGTTACCTATGTGTTCGACAGCGTGGCGATTCCCAAGGGCGCCGAAGCGATATGTCCGAAGGCAAGATACATTTTCCACATGGGAGCGAAAGATTCCTATTTCTTTAACATGAGCAGGGTAAACGGAAAGGAGATTATTCAGGAGTGGCGAACCGGCACAAAGTGCGGAGGCGGTTCAGGAACACTTATCGAAAAGCAATGCCGAAGGCTTTTCGAAGGCATTATACCCAACCCTGAATTGGAAAATGCCTCCCCGGTGAGCGACCAAGAAGAGAAAGAAATCATCAGGATAAAAAACAGGGCGAAGCTTCAGGCGAGGCTCGAGGAAATGTTCTATAGAGCGGAGCAGGAGGCAGAGAAGTCGACGGAGCCAAGTGAGTTTCTGGCGAGGTGCGGCGTTGTTATTCAGTCCGACCTGATTCACAAGCAGAATGAAGGAGCGAAAAGAGAGGATAATTTATCAGGCCTTTTCAGAACAGTTGCAAGGAACTTCAAAATTGACGTTCTGGGCTCAAGGCAGTTCGAGGCTCCTGAGGATTTCGACGGCGCTATAGCGACGGGCGGCGTTCTGGCAAACGACCTTATCAGAAAAAGCCTCGAGGAATTCCTTGATATCCCCATAAGCAGGCCGGAGCATTACCATAACATCGCGGCGATAGGTGCGGCGGCAAAAGGGATCGAAGAGAAGAACGGTTTTGTTTTTAACCTTGAGCAGCTCGAAAAAATTGCTGCATACAGCAGGGAAAAACGAAAAGACGCACCCGCTCTATCAAAATCACTCGATAAGGTTAACGAAAAAAGCCAGAAGCTTGCTGGGAGAATAAAGCAGGGAACGGAAGTTGTTCTTGGAATAGACGGCGGCAGCACCACAACCAAGGGGGCACTGGTCGAGATAAAGACCGGAAAGCTGCTGGATAAACTTTATATCAAAACCCACGGTAATCCCGAGGAGTCGCTGAAGCAGGTTATAAAATATCTGAGCAGGCACAAGGATAAGGTTATTGTCAAAGGGGTAGGATCTACCGGCTCGGCGAGAAAACTCTACGAAAAAATTCTTGTAAGCCAGGAAAAAGTCAGGGCTTTGCAGAAAGAAGGCATTGAAGCTACGGACAGAATAACCGACGAGATAACATGTCACGCTCTCGGCGTCAAACATTACGATTCCGATGTCGACACTATCTTCGAGGTAGGCGGTCAGGATATGAAGTTTACGAGCTTTGCCGCCGATGGAACGGTCAAGGAAGCGAAGATGAATTATAGCTGCCAGGCCGGTTCCGGGCAGACACTCGAAAACATGGCGGACATAATAAACCTCAACGTAGAGAATACCCTGCAGGAGGCAGCCCTGAAGGCCGAGAGGGTTCCTGTCATCGATTCGACGTGCGGCGTTTTTATGGAGATGGATGAAAACAGATTAATCGCAGAAGGATTCTGCAAGGAAGAGATTGCAGCGGCGATATTAAGGGGAACGGCGGCCAGCTATTACTTTAAATTTGTCGGCGGCTCCGGACACGCCGGCAAGAAATGTTCCGCACAGGGCGGACCGCCTCTTGGAAAGGCTTTTCTTGCCGCCTTGGCGCAGGTCACGGGAAAACAAATCGAGGCTTACCCCCACAGGGAGATGTTCGGGGCGTGGGGACAAGCGCTTGACATAATTCAGAATATAAAACAGTTGGAAGAGCAGGGCAAAAGCTACGGTTCGGCGTTCAGAGGATGGGGCCTCGTGGATATGCCTTTCGAGAAGCGTAAAATCTCCTGCAGAGAGCTTTTCAAGGAAAAATCGTGCGGAATGAGAGACTGCCAGCTTGAAGTCTTTTCCATCGAATCCGACGAGATAATTACCGGCGGTTTCTGCCCCAGAGGGAACTCCGAGACGGCCAGAAAGCCAAAAACAAACTATGTCGAAAAATACCATAAGATATATGAGAAACATTTCAAAAAACAGGGCTGCCTGCTGAGCGAGATTTCTTCCGTAAGGGCAAATAACGGCAGTGCGACAACGGTGGGCATAAAAAGAAGCACAGCGACACTTGGAGAAAAGGGAATATGGAGTGCCACCCTGTTAAAAAAGCTCGGTTTCTACCCGGTCGTATCGCCGAGAACCGATAAGGAAATCGCGAAATTGGGAGTCGACAACTCGAGAACCGAGTTCTGCATCGCGAGGAAGCTCGCTACAGGACACGCTGCGGTATTAAACGCAGATCCGAATATCGAATACCTGTTTAATCCGAGTTTCATTGAGCAGAGGATGGAACGTCCTCCTGATTTGAAGTACTGCATCTACACCGAATCGGAGGGTTACATATTAAACGACGTCCTTTCCCTCGATAAGAACAAGCAGATCAATCCCATCCTGCACTTCGGGGACCAGGGGCTTCTCGTCCGCGAGTTGAAGAATGAGTTTGACAGGTTGGGGTTCGGCTTCACCAATAGGCAGATAAAGGACGCTATCGAGTACGCGTACGAGGCGGAGGACGAATTCAAAAATGATCTTTCAGCCGAGGGCGATAAGTTCCTAAAGAAGATCGAGACGGGTAACGAAAAGGCCTACGTTGGCATCGGCAGAGATTATGTACTGCTCGATCCCGAGGCAAGCTCGAACTCCGGGAGTATGTTCTCGCAGATAAGGGGCTTGCACTACATACCACAGTTATTTTTGGAGCACAAATTCGCCAATATACCGCTCGACGATGTGGTCGAGAATGAGTTCTGGGTACAGAGCGTGAAAATACTCAAAGCGAATCTGTATGTGGCGAACCATCCCAATTTATTCGCTATAAGGATGATGAATTTCGCTTGCGGGCCGGATAGCCTGAAAATCTATCAGGAAGAAAAAATTCAGCGGGCGGCGAATAAGCCCGTCCTTGTTCTGCTTACGGACGCCCAAACCAACAACGCTCCGTTTATCACCAGAACCGAAGCGCACGAGAGAGTTGTAAATCAATGCAAGCAAAGAAAAATAGACACCAAAAAGCTCAAAAGGCGCTCTTATGACGGCTCCGAAGAAAGGGCCTGGCTGATTCCTTATATGGGCAATGCCAGTTACATCGGTGCCGCGGGGCTGAGATATTTCGGCGTTACCAGCACCGTTTTGCCTACGAACACACAGAGGGGTTACGAAGCAGCCAGGAGGCACATCTATACGGAAGTCTGCCATCCGCTTAAAGGGGTCGTTGGTGACGCGATTGCTTTTCTCGAAGAGGAAATTGAGGCAAAAGGCAGGCAGCACGTCGAGGAGAATTATCTTGTTATGCTGCCTACGACGAGCGGGCCGTGCAGGTTTGGCAAGTACACTGAGCTGATGCGGGAATTTCTGGACAGAGAAGGCCTGCAAAAGATTCCCGTGGCCGGCCCATCCTCGGAGACGGATTATCTCGACATACCTTTTCCGAAAAAACTCAGCGTATCGGACACGACGAGAATGCAGCAGATGCTGTTTAAGGGCATCAAAGGATCGGACCTGCTCGAGGATATTTTCCTGAGATTCAGTCCGTACGCGGAAGATAAAGAGGCGATGGCGAATTTGAAGCAGCAGCGGCTCAGCGAGCTGGAAAGAGTTGTCGAAAACGGCGCCGAAACGCCCGATTTAATAGAGTGGGGCCAAAAAACCGTCTCTCTGTTCAAAGGCAGTAAGCTGCGGGACCAGGAAAGATTTCCGCTTGTCCTGTACATAGGGGAGATATATGTTCGCCAGCATGATCCCTGTACGAACTTTGTAATTCGTCAACTGGAAGAAAGCGGCCTCGAGGTTGTAAAGGACCCTGTCACCGACTGGCTCGATTACGTCAATAAAATGAACGTGAGAAATGCAAAAAGAGACCTGGGATTGCGGCTGAAAGACCTTGACCTCGGCAGGGCGCTTAAGGTCGCAGGAAAATATGGCAGGTCCCTTCTAAAGGCCAAATACATGTCCGCCGTTGAGCGGAAGATTGCCGGGCCTTTCCACGAAGTCCTTCGCGGCAGGCATGTTCTGCCCAAGCCGATAAAGATTATCGACACTTTGGAAAAGCAGCACGAGTATCACGGAAATATCGAAGGGGAATCTCCGCTGAGCGCTGGCATCGCGTACCATTTCATGAACGACTTGATCAGGCCGCAGGGCGATGCCTATATTTCAGGTATCTTCCACGTAGGACCTTTTACATGTATGCAGGAGGGAGTTGCTACAGCGAAAATTGAAGCGATGTCGAAGGAGTTGCGAAAGAGAAAGCCGGATTTGGTTTTCCCGATCATTCATGCATTTTTCGGCGATTCGGCGAGCTCCAATCTTGACTCGGAGATTGCGGTTTTCACCGAGCAGTGCTACCAGAAAAGGGAAATGCTCAAAGAAAAGTATGGTCGTAAAACGCAGAGGTCGGCGGCTCAGGGCGGCATAGATATCCGGCCCGTCCCGGCATCAAAGCGCGGCGTAGAGTCTCACAAGCAACTGAAGAGTTGAGACCTTTTGACGATCGCGCGATCATTAGAAAGGTTGACAAATGGCCAAAGCGCCAGCCAGGGTGACGCTGCCGGGGAGTTTGTATCAGAAAAACGGGCGCTGGTGGTGGAAGGTCGATCTGCCCGGTGAGGATAAACCCACAGCAAGAGCACTCAAGCCCGCCGGCTCGCGGTGTGCTACAACAGACTATCAGGAAGCTGAAGAACTCGCCCGCGAGATGTGGCGTCTTGCTATCGAGGCCGAGGCGGAAGCAAGGATAGCAGCGAAGGTTCTGGCTAAAGCGGAAAAGGCTAACGCAAAAGTCCGGGCCGAAGCTGCCGGTGCGATTGAAGAAGCTCAGGTTGAATGCGAAAAAAAGATAAAGAAAAGCAAGCGGGCGGTGGCAAGAGCGGAGAATAAAGCTAAAGTTCAAGCCGAGGCAAGATTAAGGGCCGAGGAGGGATACAAGGTCCAGACAGAGCAGGCGGAGGAATACTACGCCGGCGAAATAGCAAGAATCAAACAGACTATTGATAAAGTTAAAGTAGAATTCAAAGAAAAGGACAGAGCTTACAAAGAGGCCCTGGCTGAAGCCCGGGAAAAGGTAAGGGCCGAAGCCATGGCCAGGCAAGAAGCCGAGTCGAGAGCGAAAGAGGAAGTGGCGTTGAGGGAACAAGCCGAACAGCGAGCCGAATCGGAAGCTCTGGCAAGAGCGGAGGCTGAGGATAAACTGAATGAGGCTCTTGAAAGTGTGCAGAGGACCGGTACGTGTGAGTGCTGTGGCAGAAAAGATATTCCGGAAAATGACTTGGCCAAAATCGATTCCGGCCAACAGCTCTGCCCCGATTGTATCGGGATGTTGAGGGGATGAAAAGGCTGTGTTAGCATATTTTCTTTAAGCCCGGATTAGAGGGTTAGACTATGAAGCAAGATGTTAAACCTGGGATTATAGAGCTTTCACTTTGGATTGGGATGGCATTGACGATTTCGCCTGCCGACGCAATTGTTCCCGATTACATTGTTTCCACCGGGGCTCTTCGAATCAAGAGAGTCGATGGGAAAAATCCGATTGTCTATGACAACGATTGGTGGTTCGACGTTTTTGACAACAATTATCTATGGGCGCAGGCAAGCCTCGGTAACTCAAGGCTGGTCGGAAACATTGTCAGTCGGGACATGTGGGACTGGGAGAAGGGGTACCACTATCCGATGCAGCGATGTGTAGAGGATGCGCAGAAAGCTTTGAAAGTCGCCAGGGAATCCGGTCTACGCAACATTCCCGATATTACAGTCGGTTCGGACCGAGTTCTGGTTGCTCCGAAAAGCGGACGAATCGAAGACACGGTGCTTCATCCGAGCGAAGGCAGTCGCCTGATTGTGCGTGAAGCGAGAAAGGCATCTGCGGAGCAGCCCTTGGTCATCGTCGCCGGGGGGCCTTTGACTACTGTTGCCAATGCGATTCTGGCAGCTCCAGATATCACGGACCATATTGTCGTATTCGGATTGACCGTGAGTTACTACGGTTACAACGGTAAAGATGGCTGGAGTGCCTATGTGGTTGCAAAGCGGACCCGGTTGGTGGAGTGGGCCACGAAGTCATTCTGGGAAAAAGGCTCAGTGTTTAAGCCCATGCATTTTGCGAATCTGCCGGATAATCCATTCTGCAATGAGATGAAGGAATTCATACGAACGGACTTGGGTATGGCCAATCAACTGGGAGATGGTGCACCTCTGGTGTGGTTATACGATCCGAAGTGTTGGGTCGGTGCGCGGGTTCGAAAGGCTGTGTGGCAAGGCAAGGCTGTGGATTTCGAGGAGAGCGAAGATGGGGATGTCCTCGATATTCCCAGAGACAAGACAGACCTCGATCAGTGCCGCAAGGAGTTCTTCCGGGTCGTCGAGAATCCCGAGGTGTATGATTTAAGGTAACTGTTGCTATAGCTGAGTAGAAAGCCAAAATGAAGCTGTTATTGAGCCGTCGGAGAGCATAAAAAGATTAATCCACATTAGTAATAAAACGTCTCTTATTCATGAAAAGCTAACGTGGAAATCACCGGCCGGAGCCAGTAGTAGCGGATCGGCAGCGGATCCGACGAATGAGTACCGCGGGGCAGTAGAAAACCACAGCGCGGGCTCCGGTTCGGTGGACTGACTTGTTCGCCACAACTCTCGTCATGAAATATCCGAACTAAGATATACGCTTTAAGAGTTCTTTTCTGGACTGTACCCGCAGCCTGGCGTGCTCGTAACGTCGCTTTTCCTGCTCCGTTTCGGGCTGTATCGGCGGGGCGGGAGTCGGCTTCTTGTTTTTATCCAGGGCGACAAACGTTAAGTGGGCCGTTGTCGCGATGGCTTGCTCGCCTGTATACGGGTCTTCCCTGGTGACTTGGACACCCACTTCCATTGACGAGCGGCTGACGTAATTGACCGAGGCCCTCAGGACGACGTGGTCACCGATACGGATCGGCTCTTTGAAGGCAAGCGAGTCGATGCCGGCGGTGACGACTTCTTTGCCGCAGTGACGTTGTGCCGCCATCGCTGCGACCATGTCGATCCATGCCATAATCACGCCGCCGAATGCCGTGCCGTGAGGATTCGCCTGATGAGGCATAATCAGGTAACGTGTCTCGACAGCACTTTCTTTGGGACTTTTGCCTTTTTCGCTTGTCATTTTTT
>CAZSOR010000030.1:21422-23984 GCA_964608395.1 uncultured Pirellulales bacterium | reverse complement strand
AAAAAAATTCTCTTTGAGGCATCCACGTTACGATTTGTAAGCCAAATATCGTAGTTTAACAGTACATACTAATGCCAGACAGCAACAGGAATGGTACTTAAGCGAACGATTACTTCCAGGACACCTTGCGATCCGGCTTTGTGAATGGCAATTCGATTATGTTCCTGTCCTTCTGCTAATGGTAATCGGTCAATACGAACCGTACAATCAGATGGGACCTCTAAAGTGGCCCGGCCCTGCTGTCCCTGAATGATAACTGTTCTTTCATGCTGCCGGACAGGCAGTCTTGTCTGCCAATAGAACTCCACTGCGTTTCCCCAGGCCAGGGTATATTTGTCTCGGATGACCAGCTTATCAGGGGTGGGTGAATCCCAGGATCGGATCCATTTCCGGTAGTATCGATCCCAGCCGGGCGTAGCGTCAATGCGAGCGTTAAAAGCTTTATCATCTCCATAACCTGTGGGCTTTACATCTACCGGTAGCGGACGCTGAGGATGCGCCCTCTCTGGCATACCTACCGGCACGAGCATGTTGTGACGCTGACAGTGTTTGTAAACCGCGTGAATAGGATCATCGTATTCACATATCCCCAGATCCAGAGCAAAGGTCTGATTTGCAAATTCCAGTACAAAGTTGCCTTTGTCTTCATGTGTATGGTCTGCTCCGGCTTTATGTCCCATGATCAGGAGCTTAACACGGTGACTGCCCAACGATCGGGTCGAAGCAATATATCCTGTATGCGGCAGGGAGATATAATCCGGTAAAGCCGGGCCTTTCCGTGCAAGCGGGGGTTTACCATTTCGTAATAACAGTTTGTTATACATTGTGGTCCAATAACTATCGGGCATTAGTTCGGCCAAAATCTCTAAGGTGTCACTACGAAACGAAGGCCCGGAGTCACAGACCGGGATCACATCATTTGCCGTAATTGACGCGACCGCCGCAGCATAATTAGCGGTGGATTTCAACGCCTCAGGAACTAACTCAGATACGTTTCGACCGCGTGACCGTGCATAATACTTAATGGCCTTGTAGTTTTCCCTCGCGATGGGATTGAAATAGCCCGGCCCTTCCAGGGTGCCACCATCCGGTTGTATCACATTCTCCAGATTGTTCGTGGCGTCCTGATAGGCCAGGTCGGTATAGGGCTTAACGCGGGGCCATTCGCGTTCGAGCACCAAATAGGCATACATGCGTCCGGTGTTGAAGTAGGCCAATTGATTGCAGTGAAAAATGTATTCATGCCGCCATGCTACATAGTTAATCGGACCGACACCTTCTTCCGCCAGACGGCGCATCAGATAATTGCGTCCCGTTTCTGTGAATGCCTCACCTGCCAGGTCCAGGATCATGGCGATGTCTTCGGCCGTGTAGGAACGGCGAAAGGCACGGTCTTCCCACGGGCTGGTGGGAAGATGAGACATAAAACCAGTGTCCCAGTGTTCACTCAGCGCCAGAGACAAAGCATATCGGGCCGCCATACGAAGCGCTTCGGCATCCCGTAACACAAGGCCGGCAATGGCCAAATCCGGATTGCCGGTCAAGCGAGCTTGTGATTGATCGCGAACGCGACCGTGGCTCCTGTTGTGCCCGCCACTGTTGACAAATTCGTGAATCCCTTTCTCCGGATGGAAACTATTGGCGGCTATGGCCTGTTGAGCGTAACGCGATTGTCTGTTCTCTTTGACAGCTTGCTGGTGTTGTCTGCGCAATTCTACCAGTTCACCGGCGCTTAAAAAGATGCCGTACCGTGGTTTGAACAGGGAAATCTGATCAGCTTCCTTAATATGCTTATCCCACTGTATCTCTGAGTAATCCCAAAGGGCCATGTAACGATTCAGTTGCTCTGTATTTTGCAAACCGATCCAGCTAAACCATCCGGCGCCGGGCCCGTCTGTATTGGCCTCGATCTCCAGGATGAGCCTCTTGATGAGTCTGGCCCCCCGCAAATCGAGGTTATGCTCTGTGACGTTTCGAGACTCCGGCTCTGATGTATACACACGTTCTCCCAGATCGGTTATCGCAGTGATTTTGAGCGTGGATTGTTTAGGCCCGGTCAGACGCACCAGCAGGTGATCATAGCCGGAGCAGTCTATGTTGAAGTCCCGGTACATTCGCAAGGCCGGACCTTTTGCAGGTTTAGAGGCCCATTCGAAATTAACGGCACTCCAGTCTTGCCTGATACTCAGTCCCCAGTTAAGGCCCGGACTGACGGTCCACTGGTTGAATCCACTGAGACCCGGTGACCAGAATGGCTCGATAATGGCTTCAGCGACGTTAATCGGAATCGGCTTGTATACATGATTGGCCTCACGGAGTTTTAGTGCTTGACCAGCAAAACCATCAACGCTCAATCCAATAAGTACCACATAGAAAAAAGATCTAACTATACACATTCTGATTTCCTTCCATTGTTTCTATAAGCGGCAAGCTATCGCGGTTCAAGACTTGCTGGATACGGTCCACTATGAAGAACTCAAAGTCAAATACTAAAATCCCTGTTGCCATAAAAATGTTCTTTGAGGTATCCACGTTGCGACATTTCAGTCAACGTAACCTGCT
>CAZSOR010000030.1:17239-21322 GCA_964608395.1 uncultured Pirellulales bacterium | reverse complement strand
GGGGCTGCAGCGGGGGAAGAACTTTTCTGTGCTTGCATTTCTTACGATTGCCGCTACAATGTTTCGGGTAGGGTAGGCATTGCCCACCAACTTCGAAAATGGTGTGCTGTGCACACCCTACGAAGTCTACAATGACAAGGGATTTTCGATTTACGATTGCCGAACACCGGTTTTAAAATCGAAAATTGAAATTCGAAAATCGACAATCTGTTTTTTGGAGTTAAAAATGATTAAGGTTCTGATCACAGACAAACTTGCACAGGAAGGAATTGATTTGCTCAATTCCCAGGACGGCGTCGAAGCTGTCGTAAAGACCGGCATAAGTGAGGATGAGCTGGTTAATATTATCGGTGAATATGACGGCCTCATCATCCGAAGCGGCACGAAAGTGACCGCGAAAGTGCTGAGCAATCCCGGCAAACTAAAGGGAATCGCCCGGGCGGGTGTCGGCGTCGATAATATCGACATCCCGGAAGCTACGCGAAAGGGAATCCTTGTAATGAATACTCCCGGCGGAAATACGCTCAGCGCCGCCGAGCACACGATGGCGCTGATTCTTGCGATGAGCCGCAATGTCGTGCCCGCCTGCAGCAGCCTGAAGGGCGGCGCATGGGACAGAAAAAAATATATGGGCAACCAGTTGAACAACAAGGTCCTCGGCTTAATCGGTCTGGGCAGGATCGGGATGGCCGTGGCCCGGATGGCCAAAGGTTTCAATATGAAAATCTTAGGCTATGACCCGCTTGCTGCTCCGCCTGATGCGGAAAAGATGGGCGTCCAGATATGCAAAAATCTGGATGACATATTCAAACAGGCCGACTATATCAGCGTTCATGTCCCGAGAAACGAGCAGACGTTGAATATGATCGGTGCCGAGCAGATCGAAATGATGAAGCCTACCGTGCGGCTGGTCAACTGCGCCCGCGGCGGGATTATCAACGAAGATGCGCTCTACGATGCTCTTGCCGCTAATCGCATTGCCGGTGGCGCTCTGGATGTCTTTCCGAAAGAGCCGCCGGAGAATACGCGTTTCAGCGAGTCCGATCACTGCATTGTCACGCCGCATCTGGGCGCAAGCACCGAGGAGGCCCAGATCGAAGTGGCTGTCGAAGCGGCTCAAATTCTTGTCGACGCGATCAAGGGCGGTCCGGTTCGCAACGCCCTGAACGCTCCATCGACCGCTGGTGCCGCCCCGGCGATTGTCAGTCAATATGCCGAACTTGCAAAGCGAATCGGCGCCGTGCTCAGCACCATCGCGCCGGGTCAGATCGAAAAGGTTCAGGTCCGGTATCGCGGCTCAATTGCCGAGCTGGCCACCGAGCCGGTGACGCTCAGCTTTTCGATAGGCCTGCTCCAGAAGCATTTTGATATGTCGCTGAATATGGTCAATACGCCGGTTCTTGCAAAGGAGCGAGGCATCAGTATCTCCGAGACAAAAAACGTAGAGGTCAAGGATGTTGCTTCGAGTTTCAGCGCCAAGGTCGTGACCGACAAGGTGACGCGGACGGTGACAGGCTCGGTCTTCGGCGGGACCCTGCTGCGGATCATCGAAATCGACGGCTTCAATATCGAAGTGACGCCGCACGGCAGCGTCCTGGTGATTTTCAACGACGACAAGCCCGGAGTGATCGGATCGGTGGGCAACGTCTGCGGCAGGCACAAGATTAATATCTGCACGATGGGAGTCGGACAAAAACCGGACGAGCAGAAGGCGATGCTGGCTGTCAGTCTGGATAAGGATCCCGATGACAAAGCGGTTGAGGAACTCGGTAAACTCGATTTCGTAAACGAGATCTACGTTTGCAAGCTGGACTGATGCTCGATACTCGAATGGGGCTTTTGTAATGGCTGAACAGTTAATCATAAGTGTCAGCGGGATGCGTGGTATCATTGGGGAGAACTTCACGGCTTCGATTGCCGTCGAGTACGGGTCCGCGTTCGGCACATATTTGAAAAACAGACTTCAACGCGATGCGCAACATGCGGCACACGACGCGATGTCGGTTTGCATCGGCATGGACTCCCGGCCGAGCGGCGAAATGCTCAAATCGGCCGTGGCCGCGGGATTGTGCGCCGCTGGAATTGACGTTATCGATCTGGGCATTGTCACCACACCATGTGTCGGTGTGATGGTCAGGGAGCTTGCGGCAGCCGGCGGCGTCGTTATTACCGCTTCGCATAATCCGATTGCCTATAACGGCATAAAACTACTGCTCGACAACGGCGTTGCTCCGCCGGCCCCGGAAGCGGAAAAAATAAAGCGATGTTTTCTCGAAAAGAATCTTGCCCTTGCGGATTCGACACATTGCGGCCGGGTGACCTGCAGCGATAAAACCGATGCGACGCACATCGACAAAGTTCTGGCGATAGTCGACAAAGATGCGATTGCCGCAAAGGAATTCAAGGTCGTTCTGGATAGTGTCAACGGCGCCGGGGGTCGTGTCACGAAAAAGCTGCTGGCTGAGTTTGGCTGTGAAGTTACCGCTATCAACACCGAGCCTACCGGATTGTTTGCTCACGGTCCCGAGCCGACTGCAGCGAATCTGACGGGCCTTTGTGACGCGGTAAAAGCCCAAGTTGCCGACATTGGTTTTGCACAGGACCCCGACGCCGACAGATTGGCGATTGTCGACGAAAACGGTACGTACATCGGTGAGGAATACACCCTTGTTCTGGCGGCGAAGTATATCTTCAGCAAAGCAGCAGGCAACGCGGCGACAAATTTCTCGACTTCGCGAATGATCGACGACGTGGCCGGCAAAGCGGGCGGCAGTGTTATCCGCACGGCTGTCGGCGAGGCCAACGTCGCCGCGGCTATGTTCGAACACGATTGCATCATCGGCGGAGAAGGCAATGGCGGCGTGATTGATTTACGCGTCGGGCCAGTCCGCGACAGCCTTGTCGGGATCGCTCTTGTCATGCAGCTTATGGCTGAAACGGAAAAAACGATTAGCCGGTTGGTCAGCGAAATCGGCGGCTATTATATGAGCAAGGATAAATTCCCCGCCGGGCAGGACCAGGCACGGCAAATCCTCGAATCGGCAAAAGAAACCTTCGCCCACGCAAAGCTGGAAACAACCGACGGCTGCCGATTCGATTTCAACGACGGCTGGCTGCATCTTAGAGCCAGCAACACCGAACCTGTCATGCGAATTATCGTTGAGGCAAAGGACCGGCCGACCGCTCAAAAATATATCGATCAGGTGACAAAAATTCGGGCAAAAACATTGGCACACTGATGGACAATAAAAAACAAGCAATAGCAGCCAGGCAAATTAAGTCTATCACATTTCTTGGTATGGCGGTGAATATTGCTCTGTCGGTTATTAAGGTCGCCATCGGTTTGTTGGCCGCTTCGCTGGCACTTGTTGCCGACGGGATCCATTCGTTTTCCGATGTCGCCACCGACATAGCTGTACTGTTGGGCCTGCGTCTTGGTTCGAAAGAGCCCGACCAGAGTCACCCCTACGGCCACGGGCGAGCGGAAACTTTCTCGGCCGGCCTGGTAGCACTGATTTTGATTGTTGTCGGCGGGGCAATGGTTTACTACGCCACATTGGCCATCGCCAGAGACGATATGACCGTCCCCAGGCTCGGAGTTCTCATCGCCGCGGTTATTTCAATTGCGGCTAAGGAGTGGCTCTATAAAGCAACACAAAAAGTCGCGATTCAAACCCACAGCCCCGCACTTTACGCCAACGCCTGGCATCACCGAAGTGACGCTCTCAGTTCGATCGCGGTTGTAGCAGGATTTATATCGCTGAAATTCGGTTTTGGCCATGGCGACCAGGTCGCTGCGATTGCCGTTGGGCTGATGATTGTATGGGTGGGAGTTAGGGTCATCGGCGATGCGCTGCGCGAGCTGGCCGAAGCCTCCGTCGATCCGGACACGATCGAGCACATCAAAAAAATCATCAACTCCGACGTTTCTATCCGGCAGTGGCACAAGCTGCGGACCCGCACGGTGGGCAGGGAAGTCTTTCTCGATCTGCACATTCTCGTCGACCCGGATTTGAAAATAACCGACGCCCACGAGATATCTGAAAGGCTGGAAAGAACCCTTGATGAGCAGATAACACGCCC
>CAZSOR010000030.1:0-17139 GCA_964608395.1 uncultured Pirellulales bacterium | reverse complement strand
CCCACGAGATATCTGAAAGGCTGGAAAGAACCCTTGATGAGCAGATAACACGCCCGATTAACATCACAGTTCACATCGAGCCTGACATGCCGGAACTGAGAAAATAACACCGGATTTCGACGCATGTTGGATCTGCCGGAATATTTTGAAATTTAGATGAGGATTTGGTATTATCAGGCTTAAATTGTACATGAGTGCTTGAAAAAAAGTGTCTAAGCGTGCAAGAACACCGTTATGAGCTTAAATGTAGAATCTCAATATAATCATCTTCACACAGTCGCCGCTGAGCGCGCATGGCACGAGGTCCTCTGGTCCAACGGAAAGGAATTATTATGAACTCACTCCCAGTCTCCCCAAACCTGCACTTCTCGCGTCGCACGTTCCTTCAGGCAGCGGGCAGTACGGCCGCCGGCCTGTCGCTCAGTTCACATCAATTGCTTGGCTCTCTGGCTATGGTGCAGCCGGCCGGCCCACCCAAGCGTCCCGCTGTTGTCCGAGCCGCCTTTATCTATCCGCCGACGGCGTCGTTGCGCAAGGTTGGCTACTATAGCTGGCCAGGCTCCACGTTCGACGCCGAAGGCCGCCAGAGGCAATATACTCTCGGATTGCAGGCCATCGAGCGGAAGCTGGGTATGCGCATCTCCGTTGAGCCGCAGACGCTGGATGAGAACGAGAGCGTCACGCGTTTCATAAACGAGATCAAGGCCGATCCCCCCGATGGTCTCTTGCTGGTGCCATTTAAGAAAGGACACTTCCCGCACGTCACGCGCATCGTGGAAGAGACTAAAGTCCCCACGGTTGTGCTCGCCACACTTGGTGTGCTTTTAGTCGGGCACGTCCGCGAGCTTCACCGAAAGCCGGGCGTTTATATGATCAACTCGCTGGACAACCTTGATGCTGTCGAGCAGGGCATGAATATGATACGCGCGGCGTCCTGGATGAAACAAAGCTGCATTCTGAATATCGCCAGAGCAACCGCCGCCGACCGGGCGGTTCCGCATCTGGGGACGAAAGTTCGTACTGTTGCAAACACGGGCTTCATCGAAGAATTCCAGCGGACACAGGCCACGGCAGAAGTCAAACGGCTTGCCGCTGCATACCGCGATAACGCCACCAAAGTGATCCAGCCCAACGAGGAGGACATCCTCGACGCAGCCCGAGCTTACTTTGCGTTGAAACGGGTTATTCAGGCCGAGAAAGCCGACGCTGTAATGATGGATTGCCTTCCCGGGCTCAAACACCCGCATCAGCACGTTCCGCCCTGTATGGGATTCATGAGTCTGCGCGACGAGGGCATCCCGGCCGGCTGCGAATCCGACCTTGACGCCACACTAACAATGATGCTCTATCAATACCTATTCGACAGGCCGGGCTTCCAGCATAATCCGACCGTCGAGACGGAGAAAAACCATTACTTTTGCGCGCATTGCACAAGCGCATCAAGAATGAACGGCCCAGGCGGCAAGCCGGAGCCCTACGTACTGATGAGTCATGCCGAGGCCGGCTGGGGCTGTGTGCCCAGGGTACTGTTCACGCCCAAGAAGCAGGTGACCATCGCAAAATATCTTTCCGTGCGGTCGGATTCCGAAACGTCGCAGATGCTGGTATACTCGGGTGAGCTGGTGGGCTGTCCCGGTATTCCGCCGACGGGCGGCTGTCGAACAAACGCCGAGACGACTATCAACGAACTGGATGACGTCGCCGACCTCAAAGGCCACCATCTTGTGATGGCGTACGGTGAGCACGCAAAATCGTTACACCGGTTTTGCCGGCTATACGGCATCGAAGCGGTTGTCTAAGTCATTGTCGGAAGAGCTAAGGAAGTACGAAAGGGGTACGGCACATTTTATGGTATCAGGTTTTTGTTCCGATAACACAATTCTGCCGGAGATTCGCAAAACGTCTAAAACAGGGTGGTTTTTTATCCGATATACTTATGATGATGCAGCCGCTAAACAAAATTTTGGCCGTCGATGACAATGTTGTCGATATCGCAACTATCGAGAAGCTGTTGGGCGAACGCTACGATCTCAGGACAGCGACAACCGGTGAGGATGCTCTGGACATGGCGGGGGATTTTCAGCCCGATATCATTTTGCTGGACAATATGATGCCGGGTCTCGACGGCGGGCAGGTGTGCCGCCAGATACGAGCGGATTCGGGGTTGCGGCATACGAAGATCATCATGCTGTCCGGCAAATCGAGGGTCTCGGAACGCATCGAAGCGTATCAGGACGGCGCCGACGACTATATAGCCAAGCCCTTTAACGAAGATGAGCTGCTGGCAAAAATACGGGTTTATCTGCGTTTGAAGTCGGTCGAGGAAGTTGACCAGTTCAAGACAGACGTTTTGACTCTGCTAAGCCATGAAGCACGTACCCCTCTCAATAGTCTTATCGCGCCTGCTGAGATGTTGATGTCCGAGGAGGAGGTTGATGCCGAGGAGCGTAAGTTGCTCATCGAGATGGTTAATTCGGCCGCCAAACGCCTGCACCGTTTCTTTGAAAACGTTATACTGCTCAGCTCGCTGAAATCGGGAAAGTGGCAATTCAACCCGGAGCCGGCGGATCTGTGCGAAGTAGTTCATGAGGCTGTTTGTGAGGTGGCAACAAAGGCGGCTGAGCGCAAAGTAAAGATAGAGGAGAAATTCGATGCCGGCCCGATGGCTTGTCTCGACCGGCAGCAAATCAAAAGGGCGATAACATCGATACTGGATAATGCGATCCGCTTCAGCCCGGCGGGTTGGAGGGTTGATGTCTGTGTCTCCGGTGATGATGAGTATGTATGCGTGAGTGTGACCGATCGGGGCGAAGGTATAGAGCCCGATTATCTGCCTTATGTATTTGAGGAGCTTTCGGACCCCGACATTGACCATCACTCGCGGGGCCTGAGCCTGGCCATAGCCCGGCAAATCGTGCTACAGCATAACGGCAAGATCGAGGCAGAAAGCACAGAAGGCTCCAGCACAACATTCACTGTCAGATTGCCCATAATGGTGCCCTCTGAATTGGCGCATTGTGAAATATGAGAAATCGGGATACATTTCCGGCCGGTTCGATTTTGAGCACGCTCCCACAAACTTCAAAATGCCGCCCGGATTGTCTGCCGGCTGCAGGATGGTAATTGCGACTGTCGAATAGTTCAATAAGTATGTTATAATTTGCCGATAATATATTAGATCTTTATAACATTCAGGCAGTCAGAAAAGAAAGGATTCTGTGATATGTCATTTACAGAGGAAGTACTGAGCCGGAGCAGACCCGAGAGCGTTCACGACATTTCATGCCGGGCCGAACGCCAGAGCTATCATCCCTCGCCTGTGGACTGGAGAGACGAGGTGCTGTACTTTTTGCTGGTGGATCGATTCAGCGACGGGCGTGAGGATTCTCGTGAGCTGCTGGAGAAGGCGAATATCAAAGCAGCCCGCCCGGAATCGCCTGACGGCAAACCCTGGCGCTGGGATAACTGGTCAAAGTCGGGCCAGCAGCGATGGCAGGGGGGCACGATCAAGGGCGTGACATCTAAGCTCGGCTATTTAAAACAGCTTGGCGTCACGTCGATATGGCTCAGCCCCGTATTCAAGCAGCGGGGACATCTGGACACGTATCACGGTTATGGTATTCAGGATTTCCTGGAGGTGGATCCCCGGTTTGGCAGCCGGCAGGACCTTGTCGATTTGGTGACGGCAGCCCACGCGGAGGGTTTGCGGATCATCCTCGATGTTGTATTCAATCACTCGGGCTCCAACTGGCTGTATCGTCCTGATACTCCCGGCGGAATATATGAAGCCGTTTATAAGCCCGACGGCAGCTATCCGTTTGGTTCGTGGCGCGACGGCCTGGGGCAGCCTGCCCCCGACATCACGGCCGAAGAAGACGGTGTCTGGCCGACGGAATTGCAGCACCGAGACTGCTACACACGGGCTGGAACGGGTGACATGGGCAAGGGCAGGATCGACGATCCGAACGCCGAGCACAAACGATCCGACTTCTGCGACCTGCGGGATTTCGATCTCGACCAGCCGTATGTATTAAGCGACTTGTCACGATGCTATAAATACTGGATGGCCCTGACGGACTGCGACGGATTCCGCATAGATACCCTCAAGCATGTGACGAAGGAACAGGCGAGGAATTTCTGCGGCGCCGTCAAGGAATTCGCAGAGAATCTCGGCAAGCAGAATTTCTTGCTCGTCGGCGAGATCTCCGGCGGTGATTATGTCCAGGACTACTATCTCGACGCTCTCAATCGCAATCTCACCGCCGCGCTGGATATTGGAGAAATGCGACCCATTCTTAATGGTGTTGCCAAAGGCCTTAGATCTCCCAGGGACTTTTTTGACGGTTTCAATCCCGGCGATGCCGGTATGGGCTCGCACCGAAATTTGGGCTGGCGGCACGTTTCTATTCTTGACGACCATGACCAAATTTATGGCGAGAAGATCCGATTTTCAAGCGATGCATCCTGCGACCATCAGGTCGCAGCAGGTGTTGCTTTGCAGCTTTTCACCCTCGGTATTCCCTGCATTTATTACGGGACCGAGCAGGCCTTTGCCGGTCCTGAGCCATCCGAGAGGAAATGGCTGCCGGGATGGAAAAGCTCGGACCAGTATCTGCGCGAGGCGATGTTCGGGCCGGAGCATCCAAGGGCAACAGGGGCAGCAGGCCTGGACGAGCCGGATATGGATCTGCCCGGTTTCGGCCCTTTCGGGACGGCGGGGTACCATTGTTTCGATGAGAATCATCCGGTGTACAAGCGGATTGCCGCGGCTGCTGCGCTTCGAAGCAAATATCCCGCCCTTCGCTGCGGCAGGCAGTATCTTCGCCGAATCTCCTTTTTGAACAAACCCTTCGACCTCTACGGGCCGGGAGAAATCGTCGCCTGGTCGCGAATCCTGGACGATGAGGAATTGCTATGTATCCTGAATGCCAACGGCTCAAAGTCGCGAGGCGCCGACGTTGTTGTGGACGCGGCTCTCAATTCGGGCGGTTCCGGCACGATGACGGTTGTTCTCAATTCGACCGAAGTCGCTGAGGCGCAGGATTATTCAGGTACTCATCCGGCAGGCTCAGAGGTCAGCGTCAGCAGGACAGCGGACGGCAGGGCGTTTGTCAGGATTCAGAATATTCGGCCCGCGGAGATGATTGTACTGGCAAATCATCCATAATTCGGTTCATCGGACCGAAAAAGACTTGCAAGTGGGGGGAAAATCGCATATCATACCCTGCCTATTTCGAAATAGGTTCTTAATTATAGAAAGGGTTGCCGTTCGTTATGAGTCTTGAAAGTTTCTTCAATCCCAAATCGATTGCAATTGTTGGCGCCTCCCGCCAAAAGGGCAAAGTCGGTTACGAAATCTTAGTAAATATAATTGGAGCCGAATACGAGGGTGAAATATTTCCGATCAATCCGAAAGCAGATACAATTGAGGGATTAAAGTGCTACCCCGACCTTAAATCCATCGGTAAGACCCCCGATCTGGTAGTCATTATTATTCCGGCAAAGTTTGTCGCTGCAATGATGCAGCAGTGCGCGAAGGTTGGGGTAAAATCGGTCATCATTATTACCGCCGGCTTCAAAGAAGTAGGTCAAGAGGGCCGGGAGCTTGAAAAACAGGTCGTTCACATCGCAAGACAGGCAGGCATCAAAATCATCGGCCCCAACTGTCTGGGTGTAATCGCGCCGGCGAACAAGCTCAATGCCAGTTTCGGCGGAGACCTGCCGGCCGATGGAGTTATCGGATATCTCTCGCAGTCCGGGGCGTTACTCGCTGCGATTCTTGATATGGCCAACGCTAACAGTATCGGATTCAGCAAGCTTGTCAGTATCGGCAACAAAGCGGACGTCGATGAGCTGGATTTGATAAAGGCTCTGGGAGAAGATAAGGATACGAAAGTGATTGCCGGCTATCTCGAAAGTATTACCGACGGCAATGCTTTCGTTAACCAGGCGGAGCGAATTTCTCATTATAAACCGATCCTGCTGATGAAGTCCGGCGGTACACAAGCCGGTGCCCAGGCCGCCTCCTCTCATACCGGAAGTCTTGCCGGCAGTGAGACGGCGTACGAATGTGTCTTCGAACGCGCCGGGATTATCCGGTGCAATTCGATAAAGGAGCAGTTTGATTATGCCCAGGCATTTGCCGATCAGCCGCTGCCCGCGGGGCCGAGAGTCGCCGTAATTACCAACGCCGGCGGGCCGGGAATTATGGCTGCCGACGCTATCGAAAGAGTGGGGCTTTCCTTTGCAAAACTCGACGAAAAAACGATCGAGACGCTGGCCTCAAAACTGCCCTCGGCGGCGAACTTGAATAATCCCGTTGACGTGCTGGGCGATGCGCTTGCCGACCGGTACGAGTTCGCGCTGGATCTCGTTCTCGGTGATGAAAATGTTGATATCGTCCTGGTGCTTCTGACGCCCCAGGCAATGACCGAACCAGTTGGTACCGCCGAGGCGATGGTCAAGCTCAGCGGCGGAAAACACAACAAACCGATTCTTGCCTGTTTCCTGGGTGCCGGTAAAGTCCGGGATGGAGTGAAGGTTTTGCGGCAAGGGAAGATCCCGCAGTATGATGCCCCTGAAAGTGCTGTTTCTACAATCAAGGCGATGGCTGACTATGTCAGATGGCGCACCAGGCCCAAGCGGGTCGTGAAACTCTTTCCTGTTAACCGTCGCAAGGTCGAAAACATAATCGAAAGACACCTGCGCCAAAATGTTCGAGAGATCGGCGAGACCGAATCCAAGGATATCCTCGAAGCCTATGGTTTCGTAACCCCGAAAGGCTCCGTCGCCACCACTGCCGAGCAGGCTGCCAATATTGCCCAACAGCTCGGATTCCCCGTCGTGCTGAAGATCTGGTCGCCGGATATCGTACACAAGTCCGACGTTGGTGGAGTCCAGGTTGGCCTGACAAGTGAAAAGGAAGTAAAGGATGCCTTCGATCTGATGATGTATCGAATACCGAAGAAGCGGCCCGAAGCCGACATTCTCGGTGTGCTCGTGCAGGAAATGTGCGGCGGCGGACAAGAGGTTATCCTCGGCATGAATCGCGACCCGCATTTTGGTCCGCTGATGATGTTCGGAATGGGAGGCATCATGGTGGAAGTCCTGAAAGACGTGTCGTTTTACCTGGCGCCGCTGACGGCCGAAGAAGCAAAGCAAATGCTTATTAACACAAGGACTTATCACATGCTGAAAGGAGTCCGAGGCCAGGAGGGTGTGGATATCGAGACAATTGCCGAGGGTTTGCAGAGGCTTTCGCAACTGGTGACGGAATTTCCCCAGATACTGGAAATGGACATCAACCCGTATGTTGTTGGTCCAGCAGGCACTACGGCGATTGCTGTTGATGCCAGAATGAGTGTCGAACAGGTTTAGAGGAACCCTATTTTGCATCTTGTGTCGAGTACGCGAGCGCCCTCGAATCGCGGGCAAGATGCCCGCGATACGGAGCAAAATGGGAACCCAGGAAAGAGACGTAAGCATGAATGAATTTGATTGGAAACAGAAGTATAAGGACAAAACAGGCACTGCGCCGGCTGCAATGAAGCTGATTAAGTCCGGCAACAGTATATTTATCGGGACCGGCTGCGGCCAGCCGCAGCATCTCGTGAACGCTTTGGTCGAGCATTCGAGCAAAATCTATGACGCTCACATTGTTCATCTTTTAACGATGGGGACGGCTCCCTATGCGGATGAGAGATTCCGCGAGAAATTCAAGATGAACAGCTTTTTTATCGCCGACAACGTCCGGCATGCTTTGGACAAAGGGATCGGAGATTATACGCCTATCTTTCTGTCGGAGATACCTCACGAGTTCGAGACCGGGCGGATTCCCGTTGATGTTGCACTGATCAGCGTCACAGCGCCGGATGTAAACGGCCTATGCAGCCTCGGTGTCTCGGTGGATATCGTCAAAGCCGCCGCCTCCAACGCCAAGTACGTTATTGCGCAGGTCAACAGCCGGATGCCTCGAACGTTCGGGGACAGTTTTATTCACGTCAACGCGATCGAGATGCTGGTGCCGTGCGACGAAGACATCATTGAGGTTGCGGAACAAAATCCGACTGCAACGTTACGCCGTATCGGCCAGAACATCGCCAGGCTCGTCGAAGACGGCAGCACAATTGAGTGCGGGATCGGGCGGATTCCCCAGGCCCTGGCAGAATTCCTGAAGGATAAAAAGGACCTCGGCATCCACACCGAAATGTTCAGCGACTGGATTATCGACCTGATCGAGTGCGGGGCGATTACCTGTGCCAAGAAGTCTCTAAACCGGGGCAAAATTGTCGCCAGTTTCTGTATGGGCTCCAAAAGGCTCTACGATTACATCAACAACAATCCCTTCTTCGAATTTTACCCTACCGAGTATGTTAACGACCCTTATATTATCAGCCAGCATGAAAAGATGGTGGGAATTAACGTCGGGCTGGAGATTGATTTAACAGGCCAGGTTTGCGCCGATTCGCTGGGCTATCAATTCTACAGCGGCATCGGCGGACAGGTCGATTTCATCCGTGGCTCGGCGCGCAGCAGGGGGGGCAAAGCGATAATTGCGATGCCGTCCACGGCGAAAAAAGAGGAAGTTTCCAGGATTGTGCCGCACCTGACCGAAGGCGCCGGGGTGGTTACGACACGAGGTGACGTCCACTATGTCGTGACTGAATACGGGATCGCATACCTGCACGGCAAGAGCATTAGGGAGAGGGTCATGGATCTTATCCATATAGCGCATCCGAAATTCAGAAAAGGGCTCATCCAGGCGGCGAAGGCTCAAAACTATCTCTACGAAGACCAGATCGAATTATCCTGGGAGCAGGTTGCGTATCCGGAAGAGCTGGAAAAGTATGACACATTACGGGATAGCACGCAAATATTCTTCAGGCCGATTAAACCCACCGACGAGCAGTCCCTTTCCGAGATGATGTACTCATTGAGCGAGAAATCCGTCCAGACCCGCTATATGGCCCGTACAATGTCGTTCCCTCATCGGGATATGCAGCGGGTTACTAATATCGACTATCGGCAGGATATCGCCATTGTGGCTGTTGTACCCGGCGTTTCGGGCGAGGAAGTCGTTGCCATCGCCCAGTATTTTCTCGATCCGAAAACCAATGGTGCTGAAGTGGCCTTTTTAGTGCAGGATGAATGGCAGCGAAAGGGTATAGGCACCTTATTGCTGGACTACATCGCTCAAATCGCCAGGCAGCGGGGTGTAAAGCGGTTTTGGGCAAAGGTATTGCCGACGAACGAGGCGATGCTTTCGATTTTTCATAATTCCGGTTATAAAATCAACCAGAAATTCGATGGCTATGCTTACGACATCACATACGATTTAACAGAACAAAAATAATCGGGTGCTGCTTTGACAACCAATAACGCTGTTTTCATATACTCATCTGAGTTTGAGAAATATAGTTATCCGCCGGAGCATCCTTTCAACACTATCCGGGCCACAAGAGTTCGAGAGATCGTATCCTCGATGGGGATGCTTTCCGGGAGCGGCAAAAGCGAGGTCGCGCCGAAGCCCGCTGAGAGAATCGTGCTAAAGAAGTTTCACACGGCACGCTATCTGCACGCGCTGAAGACCGCTGCGGCCGGGCATTTGGATGTTGAGGCACTTCAAATGGGTATCGGCACCCAGGATTGTCCGATCTTTAAGGGATTGTATGCGTATTCGGTTTTAGCTGCGGGGGGCACGCTGGCCGCGGCGAAGATGATTCTGTCGGGCGAGGCTGATATAGCGTTTAATCCATCGGGAGGATATCATCATGCCGGTCCCGAGCTTGCAGCCGGCTTTTGCTACATCAATGATATGGCGCTGGCCTGTATTGTGCTGGCCGAGCAGAAAAAACGGGTTCTGTATCTTGACGTTGACGTTCATCACGGCGACGGCGTTGCTAACAAGTTCTATGACCGTTCGGATGTGCTGACTATATCGCTTCACCAGAATCCCAAAACGCTCTTCCCCGGGACCGGATTCGAGAATGAAATCGGAACGGGCGAGGGAAAAGGCTACTGCGTGAATGTTCCTCTTCCCGTGGGCACTTATGACCAGGCGTATCTCAAGGCATTTGAAACTATCGTTCTGCCGTTGACGGCCGCTTATAATCCGGATGTAATTGTTTTTGAATTGGGCGCCGATGCCCTGGCGGGCGATCCACTGGCGAATCTGTACCTGACGAATAATGTTTATGCCGATATTATCAATCACCTGATGAGCTTCAACAAGCCGATTGTCGCGACCGGCGGCGGGGGATACAGCGTCGAAAACACGGTACGGGCATGGGCTTTGGCTTGGAGCATTTTCTGCGGCGCCGATCATGACGAGGATATGAGTCACGCCATGGGCGGCGTCTTTCTCGAAAGCACCGAATGGCAGGCCGGCTTGCGGGACAGGGAACTGGCAGTGACCGAGCAGCAGAGAAACGCCGTAGAACCCGCGATAGAAGCGGTCGTGCGGAAAATCAAAAAAAGCATTTTCCCCATTCACGGGCTTTGATTAATCACATAATAGTCTATAGACTCGAACCAGATAGGTTGTCATTCCGCACTTGATGCGGAATCCAGGATGTCGGCGATTTTGGATTCCCGCTTCCGCGGGAATGACAAACAACACAATCAAGCTTTCGCATATCATTCCACGATTTCGCTGCTTTTTAGAAGCAAACAAGGAGAGCAAACAAGGGGTCAGGCTTATCTTTTTGCATTTGGAAGTTTACGCCACACCTTCCTGTGTCCTTTGGGTCGCCGATTCTACTCGGCCACTATGCGGCATACTGTATACGGCGCAAATCATAATCAGAATTAGTGTCATTTCCGATTCATGGGTTTTGCTTTTGCTCCGGGGGGAAAAAAATGGCCCAAACCGGAAGGTTCGGGCCATTATAGTTATAGAATTATTGGCATGTGTTAGGCGGCTGCCGCTTCGGTTTTAATTGGCTTTAAGGTCATCGCCAAACCGGCGGCGACCAGGCATGCGATTCCGGCCGGGATAAAAGCGAAGCCCCATGTCTTTGCGTCTCCCATCGCACCGCCGAGGAACGGCCCGACGATGCCGCCGACGCCGTACGCCATAAAGACCCACGGATAATTGACGCCGACGTTTTTATTGCCGAAGAAATCGGCCGTCGCAGTGGGAAACAACGCGAAGTTCCCGCCGAAGTTGAAACCAATCACCGCCGCACCGATGTAGAGGCCAATTTCTTTGCCCCCGATGAAATAGAACACAATCATCATGACGCCCTGGATTGCACTCATCAGAACTATGGCATTTTTTCGCCCGGTTTTTTCCGATACCGTGCCCCAGATGATTCGTCCGAGGCCGTTGAACAAGGCATAGAACAATCCCATTGCCGTTCCGGTCATGACGTTGGCTTTGGTCAGCTCGATTCCGTTGGCGGTCAGTGCATCGATACCGAAGAGCTTTATGATCCCGATGACCATCAGTCCGGCCAATGCTCCGACCGTAAATGTCAGGAAAAGCACCCAGTACTGGTATGTCCGGACCATTTTTCCCACAGTGAAATTTGTGCCGCCCGCGCTAGCGGCACCGGTTGTCGGCGGCGTCCAGCCTGCCGGCAGCCAGCCCTCGGGCGGATTAATGGTTACAAGAGAACCAATCCCTACGAGCACGGCAAAAAGTACGCCGTATAATTTGAAGACGGCACTGACGCTCCAACCGGCGCCGTATAGACCGGTCCAGCCGGGGGTCAGGTCGACAGGGCCGAACTGAAAGCCGCTCGTCAGCTTGATCCATATAAGTGCGCCAAAACCGAAGCCGGCCACGGCCAGGCCCGTGATCATACCCTTCTTGTCGGGGAACCATTTCACGAGTGCTGCGATGGGGCAAACATAAGCAAGCCCGATTCCGGCACCGCCCAGCAGACCGACGCCGATGAGAATGCCGGCGAAACTGCTGCCCGAAAAGCCCGCTATCAGATAGCCGACACCAAGTACGATTCCGCCTGTCATTGCGACGATTCGAGGCCCGGCCTTTTTCTGCCATTTGCCTGCGATTAAAGCCATAACGACCGCAAAGGTCGCCAGGCCCACGCAGAAGACAATCTGTGTTTGCAGTTTCGTAAAACTGAACGGGACTTCCGTCAGCTTTTTCGTGAATGCCGACCATGCGTAAATCGCTCCAAGGCACAATTGGATCAGGATTCCGCCAATCACCACCAGCCACCGATTCAATACCTTTTGCCCGGCCATAATCTTCCTTTCAATAAAATAGGCCGGATGCACACGGTTGTATGCACCCGGCTCTGAGTCTTTTTCAAGAAGGCATTATTACACGCCTCGGCCTTTAATCAGGGCCTCGACCACGTGCGGGTCGGCCAGCGTCGTAATGTCTCCCAGGTTGTCTGTATTCTTCTCGGCGATTTTACGCAGGATACGCCGCATAATCTTGCCGGAACGCGTCTTCGGAAGAGCCGGTGCAAACTGAATCGCTTCAGGTGCTGCGATCGCACCAATCTCCTTTCGCACGTGCAATATAAGCTCCTTCTTCAGCTCTTCAGTTTCCTCGACGCCACCGATAAGTGTTACGAAGGCATATAAACCCTGCCCCTTGATTTCGTGGGGGATGGGCGTAACTGCCGCTTCGGCGACTTTGTCGTGGCTGACAAGGGCGCTTTCGACCTCGGCAGTGCCGATACGATGGCCGGACACATTCACGACATCGTCGATTCTGCCCATGAGCCAGTAATCGCCGTCCGGGTCAACTCGGCAGCCGTCGCCGGCAAAGTAGATGTTGTCATACATAGTGAAATATGTATCCACAAATCTGTCGTGGTCGCCCCACATGGTTCGCATCATTCCGGGCCAAGGCTTACGGATGCACAGCTTGCCGCCTTCGTTGGCATCGCATTCGCTTCCATCGTCGCGTAAAACGACCGTATCGACGCCGAAGAAAGGCCGGCTGGCGCTGCCTGGTTTCAGGGTATGGGCGCCCGGCATGGGTGTAATCATAAATCCGCCGGTCTCCGTCTGCCACCATGTATCGACGATGGGGCATTTTTTTCGGCCGATTTTTTCGTAATACCACATCCATGCTTCCGGATTGATCGGTTCGCCTACCGTTCCGAGAATTCTCATCGTGTCCAGTTTGTATTTGGCGGGCCATTCGTCGCCGAGACGCATTAGTGCCCGGATAGCTGTCGGTGCCGTATAGAAAACTGTAACACCGAACTTATCACAAATATGCCAGAAACGACCGGCGTCCGGGTAAGTGGGAACTCCCTCGAACATCAGCGATGTGCCGCCGTTCGCCAGCGGGCCATAGACAATATAGCTGTGTCCCGTGACCCAGCCGATATCGGCGGTGCACCAATAAACATCGTCTTCGTGAATATTGAAGACGATTTTGTGAGTCAGCGTGATGTGCATCAAATATCCACCTGTTGTGTGGACGACGCCCTTGGGTTTGCCTGTCGAGCCTGATGTGTAGAGGATAAACAGCGGGTCCTCGGCATTCATCGGTACAGCCTCGCATTCTTCGGATGCGCCGGCCATCTCATCGTGATACCATTCGTCCCTGCCTTCTTTCATATGACACGGCTCTTCATTAACTTTGACGACGATCACGTTTTCGATTGTCGGTGTTTTCTCCAATGCAACATCGGAAATATCCTTTAGTTTGATGTGTTTTCCGGCACGCAGCGAAACATTGGATGTAATCAGCATTTTGCAGTCGGAGTCGTTGACGCGGCCCTCGATCGCATCTGCGCTGAATCCGCCGAAGATGATCGAATGAATCGCGCCGATGCGGGCACATGCCAGCATAACAATCGGGAGTTCCGGGACCATTGGCATATAAATCGCTACACGGTCTCCTTTTGTTATGCCCTTTGACTTCAGGACGTTGGCGAACTTACAAACTTCCTTATGAAGCTGTTCGTAGGTGTATTTCTTAACAGCGTCTTCCGCCTCACCCTGCCACAACAGTGCGACTTTCTTTGCGGTCGGGGTTCCGAGATGGCGATCAAGGCAGTTGTATGAGACGTTCAGTTGGCCGTCTTCGAACCATGTATGCTCGATCTTACGGCCCTTCGTATCCCATGTGTAATCCAGAGCCTTTGTTGGTTCCTTGTCCCAGTGGAGGCTCTTTGCCTGCTCAAGCCAAAAGTTATCGGAGTCGTCGATCGACCTTTCCCACATCTGTTGAAACTGCTCCATGCTGTTGACATAAGCATTGGCTTTAATTTGCTCCGGCGGCGGAAATGTCCGCCCCTCGCTCATTAGAGAGTCAATTGCTTTTTTTTGTCCCATGGATTCTCCTTTACGTAATTTAATATTATTGTGCTTTAATTGCCTTTTCTATGCGTTTTAGCGCATTATTTATATAGTAATCTCTATTTATATGATTGATTTTAGTAGATATCCTCACTACTCTCTTGATTATAGATAGGATCAAAGTGAGAATCTACCTGAATTTCCTGAACTTGTCAACCTTTAAAAAGTTACCTTTCAGAATTTATAAATTAAGGCTGTTTGGACTCGCAGGCTATCGGCGTCGCCGGGGCCACGGTATTCAGTCCGCCAGTGTGAGATTTCGAAGGCGACATCAGTTTGCTTGTTAAGGGAACAATATACGTTCCCGAACACAGAACGGTTTAAAGTCCGATTGCCATCGTTGACATCACCGCGGTCCACATCGTCCATCGCAAAACCTACATTGAACCGCTTATTATCCCACGGCCCCAGACCTGCAGCAATCCAGCCGCCTTTGCTGCCGATTTCTTCGTAATGGTTCGGCTTGGTCATATCGGTAATTACGCCCTGGCCGATTCCACCAAGGTATGCGTCCAGATTTTCGCCGGTGAACAATTCGGCCTTGATTTGCACCTTACTGCAGATCGGTTGAGTGTAATCCAGGTTCACAGACCATGTCATGAATTCTTTCTCCCGACCGGTGACTGCAATATCATACTCTTCCTCGCCCCAGTGCCCGGACAGACCTATTGTAGCTTCTTGTACTCCTAACATGGGAAGCGTCATGCTGGCCCTGCCCTGAAAAGTGGGAAAACCGGCATCTTCACCTGAATCGGTCGTTCCTTCCATATAGATATTATCCCTGCCGATTGTCCTGGTCAAAGCGCCTTCCAGCTTTAAAAAACCGCCCATCTCAAAGCCTAATTCTTTGGTCAGCCTAATCTGTGGACGGCGGTAGCCAATGTTACCAGTCCACCAGCCGACGCTGTAGTTTAATGTAGAGGGGAATAATGGGCTTATTACGTCCGATGTCTGGCCGGCGATAATATTGAACCGAGACTCGGGCCAGTCCAGCTTCATATAGGCGTGGCGCATCATCAGATGGGATTTATTCTCGTTACTGCCGCCATAGAAGTCAACTTCGGCCCGTCCGCTTGTCTTTATGGTGCCGTCGTCAGGCCCGTTGATTTTCACCCCGAAACGGCTCTGGTTGGCTGTCATGTTGAACTGGTCGTCGTCTTTATTGTTGTTCTCCTGTTCGATCCACTGGGCATAATTACCGTTATTCGTCCGAGAAGAGTCGTAAGCGGCGTCGAGTTTCAGATACCCGTAAAGTTGGATATCCAGGTCCGACCATACTATCTTCGGGCTCTGCGATCCGGTTGCCTCGGCTTGCGGAATGACGATTTTCCGGAGCTCTTCCATATCCTTGTCAAGTTTCTCGACTTTCCGCTTTAGTTCGGCATTTTCCCTGGCCAAATCCTCGCTATCGGCCGCCAGGCAGGTTGTCCCGACGCTTGTCAACAGGACAAGACTCAACAAAACTTGCAGATTCTTCATTGTAAATCCCTTTCTTTTCTGATTTCCCTTCGTGTTGTTTTGCCAATGCTGTAAATAAATGCGATATTCAGCAGACCGGCAACAATAAGTGGCACGTCTTTCTTCGTGGTCTTTTTTTACGAATTCTGTATTCTTTTTCTAAGCATCCTTTGTACAAAGGTCGGTATTATACGAATATGCCAGGCGAGGTCAACAATATTCCTGCAGAATTCCGGCCGGCGGTTCCGAGAATGCTCCGCGGCGGCATTTTTTCGCTTCGGATGTTCTTTTCTATACAATGCTACCCATGGGTATCGATTCCCGCGGCCCGCTTTGCGGATTCGACGGTGTTGTAGAGCAACATCGTTATTGTCATGGGGCCTACGCCACCCGGAACAGGGGTGATTAGCGAGGCTTTTTCCCTGACCGCCTCGAAATCCACGTCGCCGACAAGGCGGTAGCCTCTTTTTTTGGTCGAATCTTCGACGCGGTTGACGCCGACATCAATAACCACCGCTCCTTCTTTGACCATATCTGCGTTAACGGTATTGGGCCGGCCGGCCGCGGCGATGAGAATATCCGCTCGTTTTGTATGAGAGCTGAGGTTTTTCGTCCGGGTGTGGCAAACGGTCACAGTGGCGTTTGCGTTGGGCTTTTTCTGGATGAGCATGTTTGCCAGTGGCTTGCCGACCAGATTGCTTCGTCCGACGATTACGACTTCGGCGCCCTCGATTTTTACGCCGTTGCGAATCAATAGTTGAACAATTCCATGCGGCGTGCAGGGGATAAACGCCTTTTCGCCCACAACCATCTTGCCGACGTTCACCGGATGGAATCCATCGACGTCTTTGGCAGGATCGATCACCAGCAGAACTTCCGATTCATCGAGACCTTCCGGCAGAGGCAGTTGGACCAGTATCCCGTTGATTTTTGGGTCATCGTTCATTTTCTCGACCAGAGCAATTAACTCGGCCTGCGGAGCATCGGCGGCCAGGCGTCTGTTGTCGGAGTATATCCCCATATCGTCGCAGGCTCGTTCTTTGGCTGTTACGTAGGATAGTGAAGCGGGATCTTCGCCGACCAGGATAACGCCCAGGCCCGGAATAATATTCTGTGCTTTTAGTTTGGCGACTTCAGCTTTGAGTTCCGCCCGCATATCCGCGGCGATTTGTTTGCCGTCTATGATTTGTGCTGTCATAGATTTCTCCCTGAACATCTAAGCGACTTGTTATTAAAACAGGCCTTGCACTTTTCCCGTATCAACGTCGACGTCGATACGGCGGAAAGCCGGGTTGGACGCGGTGCCCGGCATAAGCTTAATATCTCCTGCTACCGGCACGATAAAGCCGGCGCCTTTATAAACCAGAACGTCGCTAATGGGAAGCT
>CAZSOR010000029.1:4404-23989 GCA_964608395.1 uncultured Pirellulales bacterium | reverse complement strand
TGACAGTTTCGACGCCGATATCACGCCGGGATGCCTGTCGGGAAAGGACCTTGACTACCTGCCGGCACCGGAAAGTTTGCTCGACCATGAGCTGGTTAAGCTTTTCGATGAGCAGATTCGCCGGGTACAAGACGATTCCCAAAAGCAGCTACGCCCGATCCCTCCGTTTTTCTGGGACACATCCGGCCGGGCCGCCATACACGGCGCGATGACCTCCGCCCAGAAATTTCTCGGTGAGACTTTCTTTATAGACATGATGACAGAACCGCAACGCTGCCTGGAAATTATGGGCTGGATCGGCGAAGCGTTTATTGTTCTCTGCCGGCATTTTTCGGATATAGCCGATTTACCCATAACCGGCGTGCACGTGGGCGAATGTTCATCCTGCATGGTCAGTCCGGGACTAATTGAAAAGTTCGTAGTGCCAGTGACATCGAAGATCGGCGAAAAGCTCGGCCCCGTCCGGCTGCATTCCTGCGGGCCAAGCACTAATCATCTGGAAGCATTTTCGAAAATCACGAATCTCCGCAGCCTCGATCTCGGCGGTGAGACCTCGATAAAAAGAGCACGGCAGATTTTCGGTAAAGATATGCTTATAAGCGTTGCCCCTCTGCCGAGGGATATGTCCGCGGAAAACACCGAGCCGATACTAAGCTGGGCCAAACACATTCTCGAAGAAAACGACGGCGGCAATCTGGAATACATATATCACGTCGAAGAAAATTACAATATCGATATGATCCGTGCTTTGACAAATTTTGTAAACAATCAGACGGACTTCAAGAGTGCATGAACAGAACAGAGCTTAGCTTAACAGGGAAAATTTATATGATAGGAGTTTTCCTTCAATGAGAATTGTATTGACCGCCAAAAATTTCACCTTAATTCAGTCCTATAAAGCTTGTCTTCGGGAGTTGTAATTAGACTTGAATCATCTCTTAGTGGTCACCCCATACCGCTTGATTACTGTACTATACCTCATACGGTGGCAAATCTAACGACTTTGCTATCTCAGGGATTGTCAGTTCTTCGTGGTAATGCAGAACAATAATTGCCTTTTCGGTCTATGTCAGGCTTCTCAAAAAATCCTTTATCTGCTATGCTCAGTAATCTTTAAGGTTCTGCATCCACTCAGGCCAATCGGTTGACTGAACGCCGCCGCCGAGGGTATAGGGGCCTGATTGAACATATTTTCGATGCCATTTAAGGGTCCACAGCTCTTTAAGCCCAACTTTACGAGCAGAAAAATCCATAAACAGGCAACCGGCGAATCCATCGTGTCGGTCGAGGCAATACCGTCCCATCTGCGCATCGTCGTTCCATCGTTCGCCACTATAGGTGGGAGGCCTGTCGGTGTGTAGCGCCCAGCCGTTATAACGCTGGGACTCCAGGAACAAGGGCACGTACCCGGCACCAGACACATTCGGCCCGCGCCAGAAGTATTCCGGACCGCCCAGCTCGGGATGGGCTTCATCGCCTGGCGGGGGATCAAGAACCCAACCGTTGATGCCGTAACTTCCCTTTATTTGTGTGGGCCAGTGACTCCTGCTGCCGCTCATCCCTGTATAGCCCCAGGCCATGGTAACGCCGGCGCCTGACGAGTGTCCTTCGGCGCCCGAATCTATCCCGTTCTCATCGACCCACGGTTTCGTCGCGTTCGGACAACAGGTAAACTCATCATCCCACTTATAGTAATCCCCGAGCGCGTAAACCCATCGATTGGGGATACTGGTTCCCGGCCCCCCCATGAATCGACCCTCGAAGTCTCCGGCATACATCGAAAAGAATAAGCCCCACTGCTTGAGCTTGCTTATACATGCAACGCTCTTTGCCTGCTGCTTTACCCGCTGCAATGCCGGCATCAAAATCGACATCAACAATGCAATAATAGCGATTACTACCAAAAGTTCAATTAATGTAAAACCATTTTGCTTACGCATAGTATTTGCACCTACCATCTTAGAGAGATTTAGTTTTTTACATATGCTTCTTTAGTCCATTTTTCTCATTCTACATCTGTCATTGCGCAGCCCCCACCGTAGCCCGTAGTGGTAGGGGCCGCGACAATCGTCAGATTCTCAGAACACCTTATCAACCTCAATCACCATTCCGGCCAAAACGATTCCTGGAGCCACTCTTCATCCAGGATAGCGCGGTCATTTTCGTTGACTTGCTTCGAGTTTACCGGCTCTTCATCGTAAATATTAGCCGGTGACGTCAACGGAACGTATACGTCAACTACAGGTATGTCCCCACCGTTCATAACGGTCTGAACCTGCTGGGCCGTTAGAGCAACCTCATACACACGAACATCATCTACAAGACCATCCCAGCTACCATCGGCGTCTTTGCCGCCGCGACCAACAATCACGTCCGTATAGCCGATTGTTGTGCCGCCAATGATATCGTCTGTGCTCGATGGTGTATCCAGAACGCCGTTGACGTATAACTTTGTGGCTTCACCACTGGTCCAAGTTACCATTACATGTTGCCACTGAGTGATTTGAATGTTGACAGAGCTTTCGATTTCGTACGATCCTTCTTCTGTAGCTACGCCATACTTCATTACATTGGTCCCGCCGCCGTCGCCTCCGGCTGAATCGTATCGGATGCTTCGCTGGTCTTTTCCGGCCGGATTTTCAAAAATGATGAATCCTGCGTCGGTATCAACAGCATTCGATTTGATCCACGCGCCGAAACTCATCGCGTCGAGGCCGTTAAGATAAGGGCTGTTGCCCCTGATCTCGCCGACACCACCGTCAAATGAAGCCGCAGCGCCCATCTTGCCTTCCGCGGTCCAGATGGCTGTTCCGGAAAACGTGCCGTTACTGTCTTGGCTGCTGCTATCGGCTGCGACCGTCCCGGCTCCTTCGTCCAACTTGTAGTGGACCAGCAACGGGCCCTGTCTCGTGAAGTCACCTTCGAGCCAGTCATTAAGCATTATCTCAAGGTCATCATCATCAACAATACCGTCACCCGTAAAGTCGGCTCTAAGCGGCGCAGCCTTGCCAGGAACATATCTCGGTTGATACAAACTAATATCGTCGAAGAACATCTTACCCGAACCGCCGGGCTGTGGATCGTTTTTATCACCGATGCCAATCGTAATGCTGTCGACGTCACTTAAGTTAACTCCCTGATCCAGGAAATCTTTAAGGTCGATATTCCATTCCGTCCAGGTGTCTATAAGCGTCACATTGGGATCTATATTCTGGTTATCATCATAGTAAACCGTTCCCGTTGTGCCGTTATTGTTCGAGATAGATACATACATCGGCTCGGCTTCATTGCTGGTCAAGCCGATGTCCTGATTGGCCCAGGTCCCCGTACCATCGCTGGTGACGTTTGAGAACACGGCCTCGCATTTTACACCTGGTTCATGGCTGGTCAGTGCCAGACCTGCATACATCGGTATGCCCATGGTGACTGGTGTAAGAGCACCCAACTGATCCCACATGTTGCCGTCCGCCGAATAAAAGGCCCTGACTGCTCCACCCAGAGTACGCTCTAACCTCACCCAATAGGGTGCTGTAATACCTCCTTGCTCTTCCGTATCGGTATCGTTGCCGGTTGCTGTCCGGCGTCCGAACCAGATTCCGTTGCCCGGCGTAACCGCCACCATTGCGTGCGCCGAATCCGCGTCAAGCGAATCGCGAATCATCACGCCGGCCTTGGCCCAGGGGTGGGTATTCTCCACGCTCTCGACCTTTGCTGTAATCGAGCCGGCGCCGTTGAGTACCTTGTAAACGAAGTGGAACTCGTCGGATTCATTCTCGATATTCGCGCCCTCGGCGCTCATAGTAAAAGTGCCGGCCGGGGCTTCCGTGAAGCCGCCAAGAAATGGCGAAAAGCCTCTGAACCAAAGCGATAGTGCCTTGACGCCTTGTTGCGTCCAATCCCGTGTGTCGGTCAGTGTATGTGTCGCTTCTGAATAAGTTGCCGGACCAACGTTACTGTAGTAGAACGGCAACGACTGGTTGCCGCCTTGGACTATTTCTGTCTCAAGGAAATGCTCATCGGCATCAAAATTCGGATTATCATAGCCAACCAAAGCACCGTTTTCATCAATGTTGTATCCGTCCAGCCACGAGCTGAAAATATCATTTGGTGCATAGTCTGTGTAGCCTTCGAAATCGTCAACAAGAAGATACTCGGTTATTGTAAAACTCCACACTTTGCCATTGTGGATATCGTAGTCAGGTGGAGCATTGACCTCGTCGACCCGCCAGTAGTAAGTCTTGCCTAATTCCAGAGCCTCCGCAGGGGTATAGATGGGCAAGCTCTGCCGGTCACGGTAGATGCCTGTAGTGTTGGTAGCGTCGGCATCGTTTACATCGTCGAAAGCAGCCCCGAAGTACACATCGTGCTTGACGGCATATTCTCCCGCTGTCCAGCTAAGCGGGGTAGCATCTGACAGGTCCACGGTTGCCCCATTATTCGGACTCGGGTTACGAGCAAGATCCGAAACCAGGCCGTATTCCGCCAGACTTTTGAGGTCATCAAAGTTGGGCCGGGGAGTAGTGTTGGTATCTAAAACGCGTATAAATCCTCGGGTAGTATCGTCCGTCACATAGTGCTTCACCCATGCTGCCGCGTGTCCGGCATCATCTGTGGCCAAAACCGTAAGGTTCTCATCTGCCGCAACGCCGGCATCCGCCGGCCGCCTGGATTCCCAGGTTTCGGTCAGCCCCCACTTGAAGCCGGCCTCAGTGATTTGCACGATGTTGTAGCTGTTCCGTATCGAGCCCGGGCCAACAGCAGAGAATCCCAATATTCCGATCGCTCCGCTATCTTTCCACTTGGTCGTGTCACCACCCCGGTTCGCCTGGCTCCAGAAGGGGATGTCACTGTGGAGTACGATCTTGCCACCAGCATCAAGGTATTTTCGCAGCGTGCAATCTGCGGTATTCGTTTCGCAAACCGTCTCCGGCGCGATGTCCTTACAGAACACGACCACGCTGATCTTGCCGTCGGCGATGCGCGCATCCATCCATACTTTTAGCTGGTCAGCGTCGAGAATCTCGTAGCCGGCGGCAGCGAAATAGTCTCGCATCTCAATAGTTATGGACTCATCAATCCAGTTCTGTGCAAAATTCGAGTCCCAGTAGGCAGCGCGATACGCCCCCCCCAGGTTTGTCCTGCACCTGATCCCAGCACCAAAATAAATGAAGTTAAAAAAATCAATCTCTTAGACATAATAATCCTCCTTCTGAGCAAATAGAACAACAACTGAAATTTAATTTATCCGGGATTTTCCTTATACACTTTAATGATAAACTCCTCTAAGCTCCAAGTCTCATAATAACAAAATTTCGTCTCAATGTCAATTACTTTCCGATAGATTCAGCCCCTCAGACATCAGGGAGAGTCACATTCCATTTCTTTACAAGTTCATCTTTTAATGACATTTGCTCGATTAGGTCCAACGCCTGGCGGTATATCCTTACTTCGCCGATCATTCCGTCAAAGTAGCGTGTTTTATTTCGCCCAAAGGCACCCAAGTAAAGATCGTGGTCAGGATCATAAGCCAATTCGGCATCGTTCGACGCCGTGTAATCCCCCGGCTTGACCGTCTTGCGGCTGGTTTGATTGGAACTGGAATTCCACAGAGACAAGGTCTCACTCTTGCGATCATAGCAACACACTAACACCACAGTGTTGCCTAAGAAGTCACATTCCTGCGTCAAATCCTTCCCCCCCAGAAAAGCCACAGCCGCAGGCTGACCGTCGAGGATATTCCAACGAACAAAAAAGCCGGGAACTTTGTTAACTGTCGTGTTACCAATCAGATTGCACCACGTCTCTGCCCTATGGCTTTGTACGCGCACCACGAGTGCAATGGTAAAGCCCAAAGCATGTTCCGGGGTTTGATCCAAAAAGACCTTTGACTCCAGTTGGCTCAACAGTCTCATCTGCGTTGGGGCCGATTCTTTTTCACGATTGGGATCGCCAAAATCAATGGCTCCCAAACCCTGGCCCAATGCGTCCGGGACGTACCTGGCCATGCCTGCCTTAAGCACGGCATTGTACTGCGAACCGGCAGGACTGATATCCGTCCAGGACCGAACCGTCGCTTCAACATCGGCAACCACGGAGGAACTGCGCGAGGCATCCAAATGCACACACAACGCCGGATGCCTTGCCATAGCATCTTTCTTCGGAGTCTGCATAAGGGGCTCGTCGCGCATGGTCACAAAATCACTGGCAGTCACAAAGGCGCGCGCCTCAAAGGGAATCTCCGTAATCATCGTACCGGTCGTGTTGATACGCCGCGCCTGGCCCTTGTTGATCAACACGTTTTTCTCTCTGGCGGATTTAAGTGAGAGCCGTGCCCGCCCCTGGTACATCTGCACCACCGCATCCCCATGCCTGGAAACATGCACCCCAAACTCGGTACCCAGATCGGTTATCCGGGAAGTAGGCGTATCAACACGAAAACCCTGCGCGGCCTCCGAGACCAGGACCGTAACCCGCCCTGACTGCAGTAACATCCGGCTTTCACTGCGCAGTTCGAACGCCGCTGGGGCCTCCACCACCACCTTGGCGCCCTCATCAAACACCAACTCAGCGAAACCCTTTTTCAGCCGTAACGGCGTTTTGGTCTGCAAACGCCGACCCAAATCAATCGCGGCATCGGCCACATCCCACTTGGCCTTGATACTACTGGTCAGTGTGGCCACTTCCCGGGGCATGTACCATGAACAGATATGGGCATACAGCAGCAGGAGGATCAAGGCTGCAGAGGCCACCAGGGAGGTACACATCCAAAGCATGTGCTTTTTCCCGGAAGGGGCCTGCACTGGTTTTTTCGTATCGGGGGATGGAGTGGCAGCGGGCTTCTCCGTTTCCATACCGGGAGCCTTTCTTTCCATGTCCAGCAGGGCATTCCAAATGCCTGTATCTTCTGTTACTTCATGGGTGGGCCTCAGGTCTGCTGGGCCGTGGCGCAGTCTCTCCAGGACCGGCTCAGCCAAACTGGGACACGCTAAATTGGCGTAGATAGACAGCAGCTCCGCATAAAAACGGGCGGCCTGTTCGTCCTCCTTGACTTTCTGCATGAGCGTGGCATACTGTGCATCTGTTGCTGCGCCCTCAAGCGAAACCACAACGAGTTGGTAGAATTCGATTAGCTCATTTCTCCGCATGATTGTCATTCCCAGGTAAGCAGGGTTTTCTTGATACAGACCTGAAGTACGGTATAAATATAGGCCATTCGTTTGTAGAGGGTATGCACAGACTGGTTGGTCTGGGCAGCCGTCTCTTTTAGCGTGGTATTCTCGTAAAAACGGTTATGGATGAGTTGAGCATCCCGAGGCTGCAGTTTTTTCAGACAACCGCGTAAAGCGGCCATACGCTCGTCCAGATTATCGAGGATGGGCTCACTCGCCGCCTGTATCCGGTCCATTAATTCAACATCAAGTCCGAATGCGGGCTTTTTTCGCTTGTAATATTCAAGGATCTTATATCTGGCGATCTGCCGGGCCCAGGCAAAAAAATGAGAATCCGGTTCGTACTCCGCAAATTTCTCCCACAGTATGCTGGCTGTCTCCTGGAGCACATCCTCAGCATCCACATGATTGGGAATCATGGTGAGAATATACGCAAATAGCCTGCGGTTATGCTTAACAAACAGTTTTAAAAAGTCATTTTGTTTTGACATCAGTAGCTTTACTTAATATGGCCGAATAGAACAGATCGTCTATATAATATATGGCATAAGAAAGCCGCATTCGTATATTTTCTTGAAAAATATGTTGAAGATGGGCTTCTGCCAATAGGGAACCTCTAAAAATTGCTTGTCGCACGAGAACGAGCGAATTCATTGCTAGCAAGGCGGAAGGTGAAAATGGGCCGGAAGCGATGCTATTCATCGTTGAGGATCCATATTATCCGGCAACTATGAGTTCTCCGATTAACGAATACTCACACCTGCCCAGTCAAGGTCGTCTGCAAGGATAAAAACAAAATTGGGCCGTGGGGAAGATTCCTTTGTTCCTCCGTGCACACCAGCCGTCAAAGCAATGTCTGCTGTGAGCCATGCCGTGTATCTCAAAAAATTCTGTCTTGTTAACAAGTCTGCCATGCCACTTTCGCCGTTTGTTTAAAGGCAGGATGCTTATACAGGCTTCTTAAGAAAACCGGCGGTGGATTCCATTATGCGAGCCTGAAGCCGCCTGCTCTGCTTCTGTACGTTTTGGTCCCGGAGGTCCTGGAGATTGGCCATGCAGAATCTGCAGCCGATAGTATTGATATGGAATTCGACGTAATGACGCCATTTACTGTCAAGAGTGCCGAGCAGATAGGCCCCGATAGTGCTTCGTTTGGGACAACTGAATCTTTGTAATTTCCAGACATCCGTCATGAGGTTTTCAAAATCTTCCGACGAAGGCCCGATCGGTATGCGGGAAGCCTCGATGCGCTGGCGAATTTGTTTGAGGCTGCGGTGCTTGATCAGGGCGATGGCCTTTTCTTTCAGACCCATGATTTTAGCGACATCTTTATTGGAAAGATGGCAGTAGAACAACAGTTCCGTAATCTGCAGGTCGCGGAATTTCAGCGAGCTTTTGAAACCATCGACCAGTTCGGACAAGGCATCGGTTAGTGTGTGTTTTTGCAGCTCGTATTTTTCGTCAGCCCTGACATACCAGCTCGCGGTCTGAGCCGGGCCGGCTACATCTGCAAACGGATCCGGCACCTTATCATCGCTTTGAGATTCGTACGTATCCTGAATCAGACAGACGTGCTTGGACTGCCGGCTGCGATAAGTGTCGATGATCTTACGCCTAAGAAGTGCGAAGAGATATGTTTCGAGGGCGCATTCACCTCGATAGTTTTGCAGGCTCTTTACGAAAGCTATGAATGTTTCCTGAACTACGTCTTCTGCGTCGGCGGACTGATGGAGTTTGGCCTGGGCAAAACTCAACAATCGACCTCTATAGCGGTCGACAAACTCCGACCATGCTTGTGTGTTGCCCCGGCGTATCTTGTCTAATAAGTACTGCTCTGCCTTTGTAACTCTGTTCATATTCGTTTTGGAGCCCAAAGCCCCGCCTTGCGGGAACAAAAGGCATATTATAGTAAACCTTCGCTATACGAGAAGGAGAATTATCACAACCAGGGCAAAAACGACTCCTGCGACTCGCAAAGACCACACATAGTAGCCTTTCGTCGCAGCATTGAGAAAAACGTAGACTACAGTTATCAGTACAATGAGCCCGAAAATGGAAAAGAACATTCTCGCAAAGCCTGTTTTCCTGGCTAATGCAATAACCGCTTTTCGCTGGGCCAGATTTTTAAGTTTCTCCCTGGAAGCATCTACCAGCAGCGCCTGTCTCCAAATCTTTCCGGCTGTACCTTCGAAACTCTGCACGAATCGATCCAGGATGAAATTTCCTTCGAGGATGTCGGTAGAATTCACCGGCTTTGCGAAAGAAACCGGAACTCCGGATCGTCGCAGCGGGGCATGGCCAAGCATATCAGCAACCAGGGAACATGCATTTTGGACGGCCTGTTGGTTGGCTTCGGCTTCGGTCATGCAGCTCTCTGCCGATTTGGCGATTATAAATCGACTGTTCGGGCTGGTATTCAGGAAACTGGATAAATCCTCGATCCAGGGTTTGTCGATAAACTCGGCTTTCACACTTGCCTGCTTGTCTCCGGCAAGAACACTTGCCTGGATTGTGCCGCTGGTCATCTCGTTCTCAGATCCGCTCGGCCAGGGAACCGGATTTGTCTGGACCTTCACGATATCTATGCGAACACCGACTTCGTCAGGCTGCACAGCCACTGTTTCGGGAGCGATAGTCCAGTTAGCATCGGGAAACGTTTTGGCGATTGCTCTTCCAAACTCCTCGATGAGCCCGCGGTCGTGAGCGCCATGGAACAGGATGATACCGCTCGGCGATGTCTGCCCAAAGACCTGCCGGACCGGTTTGCCGATATGCAGGCCGAGAGAACGAACAGCAGAGAGTTTCGAAGGATATACATTCGCTTCGAATTCATCCTCGATACCCGGCAGCCAGATAGCCGCGGCGTTCTCCTCAGATTCAGATGAGATGTGTTCCGGCTCAGAGTACACAAAATTCCTGTGCGCTCTAAAACCCTGGTAAGAGACACGCAAAAAAACAAACGCTATCAACGGGAGTAATAACAGAACTGCGATGACTGCGATCCACGGTCTCTTGGAACACAGCTTAATTAAAAGGAATATCACCGCGATCACAGCCAACAAAAGCAGAATCAACACCGGGAGCATTATGAATATCCTGGGTATCATATGTATCATAAGTATCATCAGATTACTCCTTGATAATGTGCTGGAGTTAATATCATTTGTCTGCTTCGGGCGGGCCACGCCAGTACTACAACTGACAACAGGAAGAGAACTCCGGCAGATGCCGCTTTCTCATTGTGAGTAGATGTGAGCAGTTTGTCGAAGGCGGGCCCGATCTGCTGAGAATTGAGCATGTTGACAACTTCCTGGTAGTAGGAACCGGACATCGCATCCGAGAAGACAAGAAGCACGCAAAAGAACGCCATGAGCCCCAATATGGCACGGAGCATGTGACGGACACCAAGATGACGCCTGCCAAGGATGATAAATACGCCGGCAAGCAGCAGCAAAATCACAACCACAATAGTGCCCATGCGCATTACCAGTTCGGGCCAGTCCGAATAACCGAAGAACTGCTCTATCTGTGCAGAAACTTGTGCATCGGGCCAGCCGGCAGCGACATAGTAGGGAATTTGTAATCCCACAACGATACCCGCTATGATTGCCGCGAAGGTCAGAATGAAGCCGACTCCTGAAAATAGAAAGGCAAGCGGATGGAACGGTTCATAAATGACCGTCGTGGTTGGAGCAGAAGGAGCGGCCCTCGCCGGGGATTCCTCTGCTGCCGGTGCCTGCACCGTTTCCGCTCGCTGCTCTTTGGCAGCGGCGACATCTCGTCCGACAGCCCGGACCTGATTGGCCACCTGGGCACTGGGAGTTTTGACCTTTAACTCTTCGCTATCATGCCAGACCACAAGTGGCTTACCGTAGCGGTCTTTGAACTGACCCACAATAATCATAATTACATCGATGAGTTGTCCGATTCCAAAAATTCCACCTGTCAGGAACCATAGGATACCAGTTCCGATCTTGCCGACGTAGAATCGTTGCAGGCCGCAGATTCCAAAGAGACCTCCAGCAGACAGCAACAGCGCAGACAGGCGTGTATATGATGAGACACCGTCAGGCACATTTGTGGACGATATTGCGGGCTTCTTTGAAGGAGCTGCCGGATATCCGGCAGGCTTGGATACACTGCCGACAAACAAGCTGGCCGGCATGATGGCAATTATAAAAAATGCAACAGAAGGTAAGATTATCATCATTAGAAGCAATAAAAACATCGCGTCATTTAATCTGAGGTTACCCATATAGATGGATGATGCAACCACGGTGAGCACACAGATTAATAGTATTACCGGCTTAATAAGATAGCGATACCAGCCGTTGAATTTCCCACGGCAGGCACCAACGAAGCAGAAAAGTGCCAGGATAAGGCTATCGACTCCGGATGCAAGGCTAATTGCAAAATGGTTCCCGTGTAATGTAGTTCCTGCCCAGATTACAAGAAACAGACCGATACCCAGAGTCATGAAGAAACCAACCAGCCAGAAAACGCGTACAAATGGAGGTACAGGGCGGCCAATAATTTTGCCGCTGTCAGATCGTATTTCTTTCTGTTTCTGTCGGGCTTGCCTGGCCTGCTTTTCGGCCGCCTGCTTAGATTGTACCGCGCTACCAAATGTGCTGTACGCCTGAATTACCAGAGATGATCCTGCCAGAACCGAGGCGATCATAATGGCATCTTGCCCGAATATTGCGGCGCTTATCGCACCGAGCAAACCAATCCATACGGCCGAGCCGAGTGAAAGACGCTTGGATCGCTGCGGAGAACTGATACGGCGCCAATCCACGAGTAACATGGGTATCGCCAGCGACAACCACAGCTTCATTCCATGGGAAGACATTCTTCCCATGACCGAGAAGTGACCCGCCATACCAACAAATCCGGCCACAATCGAAGTCAACAGCGCCGCTAAACCGCACGTGACTAACCTGGGTATCCACTGTGACTCAGGCTCCAGATTCACGAACCAACGTCGATGGGAAAAAAGAATTGTCTTGGAACAGACGGTAATCATCGCGAATACTGCAATCGCTATCGGGACAAACCCGCGACCCTGCGGCCCATGCAGCAGACCGGCTCCAATAGCAATAAAAGCCATAGTCATAAAAGCAAGTGTACGCCGCTGGTGAGGATCGACAGGATCGGTAATCCCCGGGATGCGCATCTTTGTGCCTAACAACTTGCCGGCCTCGGCATCGACCCTGCCGGCAACCTTTTGACCCATAGCATCGGCCTGTCGGGCAAAACGCTGGGCCGTATCCGCCAGGTCCCTGCCCACCTCTCTGGTCGGCTCAGCAGCCACCTCGGCTTTGGGTCTTTCGACACGTGGCTGATCGACGATGTTCGCTTTAGCGGCGACACGCTCGGCAACTACCGAAAGTTCGTCTGGCGAGAAATGAGATACGCTGTTCCGGATATTCTCCGAGCCGAAGAGGTCCTCGACCATCTCCTGGACGGTCTGGTAGCGATCGGCAGGATCTTTGGCCAGGGCTTTTTTGACGACGTGAGCAAACGGCTCGGCGATATTGTTAACCTCGGGGGCGACAGTCATATGTTTCATCAGGATCTCGGCGGGGCTGGAGCCCATGAAGGGAACATCCCCGGTCAACATCTCGTAGAGCAGCACGCCAAGTGCGTAAATGTCTATACTGCGGTTATAGCTGCCGGCACCGATTTCCGGCGCCATGTAGTGAACGGTTCCGACGGTAATCGTATGCCCGCTGTGACGACTGGCGCTGATGGCTTTGGCGAGCCCATAGTCACCGACCTTTACGTAGCCGTTTTCGTAGAAGATGTTGCTGGGCTTCAGGTCGCGATGGACTACGCCGCACTCGTGCAGGAAGGATAGGCTCTTGGCGATTTCGCGCAGGAAGAACGCCGCTTTTTGCACTCCGAGGCCGTGGGGTGATTCCGTAAGCAAATCTCGCAGCGATGGACCCGAGACATACTCCATAATGACAAAAGGCTCGTTCCTGTCGTTGTGCTTAACGTCAAAGATCGTAACCAGATGCGGGCTCTTGAGGTTCATGCACTGGCTGATGCCTCTGAGTTCTATCTGCTCGTAGTTCTGGACCGCCTTGATGGCCACTTCCCGGCCGCTGTCGCTGACAGCATAGTACACCTCGCCGAATCCGCCGCGTCCTGCTGCCCTCTCGATTGTGAATCCTTCGAGGGGTCGATCACCGTGTTGGTATTGATACTTTTGCATTAGTCTTCCGCCGTACTATGCCCCCCGTTTTTCGTACATTAAACTTACTCCTTGAGTTCCGTCAAGACCAGCGAAATCTGCCCTATTCTTATCTGCTTGTTGACAGGCAGACCGGCCGTCGGGCTGACTTGCTTCTCGTCAACCAGTATCTTATCTTTAGCCCTGCAAAGCAACCGTCCATTTTGTGTAAATAGAGCAACGGTCTGGTCAAGAGATTCCGCAAGGATATGGCTGCCTTCCGTTGGTCCGACCAGAATGTCACGATCCATGAGAATGATCCGGCGAATGTCCGCCCGGCCTAATCGCGCAGACGGAAGACTCAGAGTCGCGGTTGTGCTCGCCGGATTAGGAATATTGAACTTCATCCCGCACCTTGGCGACAAATTGATCCGGTCCGAGTCAACAAGCAGCTTATTGGTCGTAGTCACGTCGTTCACCCGGACGGGACTGGACGACCTGATGAAATAATCATCTTCCGACCGCTCGATTGTTACCGCCGGCAGGTTCGGATCCACCATCAAACCCACGGTCGGCCGGGCCGAAGAGCTAATAGGCCCCACCGTAATACTCGCATCACGAAGAACGTAGAAGCTGCCGACTCCATCTATTTGCAGCACAAACTTTGACGGGAGCGACGATTCGGCCCGATTGTCCGAACCTCTATCTTTTGGTATTGCCCGCAGTTGTTCCTCGCTGACGCTCTGAGCTTCGTTATCCGTCTGTATTCTGTCTTCCATATCCTGTCTTCTCGCGATATCCAATCCAAGAGGACTCACCGCCAATTCATCGAGCAGCTCGGCTGCCTGCCGGCTCTGTTCGGTAACCATGCCCAGCCACTTAGCCGAAGGGCAGGTCAATTTGACCTTGCGTAGAAGATTAACCGCCTCGCGCGGCCGGCCTGCTGCGACATACTCGGCCGCCTTACTACACTGGCTCAGTGCCGTTCCCAGCTCGGATATTTCGCTGCATCCGTCGGCAATGGGAGAAACTCTCTGCCACACCGAATTAGCGAGGTCGAGCCGGCCGCTGTCAAAATTCTCTTTGATCTGTCTGGCCGCCAGCAATCTGAGCTTAGAGATCAGTTCGACCACTTGTTCGTTTTGACTGCCAGCAGCCCCGGTCTTTAGAACGAAATCGATCGCCGCATCCAGATCATTCCGCAGCAACGCTTTTTGCGCCTTCGTGACCGCTTCACTGGTATGCAACCGTTCAATAGCCGCCTGCTGCAAAACGATCCCGGCCTGACCGTCTTCATCGCCGACATCTTTCAGAATCTCTTCGCCGGCCGAAATCCAGCCGTCCTGGATATGTTGTCTTGCCTGGGCAACCTTGAAAGAACGATGCCGGCCTCTAAGCCGTCTTTGCTCCATCTCGCTGCAGATTGCCGAACGCAGCTTCGCCACGTCTGCCGTGTTGCCGGCCAACTTCTCCGCTTTGTTACAATCGGCCAGGGCAAGTTGTATCCGCTCCGCTTCAAGATTCTCCTGGCCGCGTTTTGCAAAGGCACGAGCGAGCTGACCGATAAGCTTTTGACCGCGACGATGTTCCCTGATGTTTTTTGACTGGACAATGTCAAATGCTTCATCCAACCGGCCATCAGCAATCGCACTTGCAGCTTGTTTTAGTCGTAGAATCAGCACTGTAATACTCCCGGCATTTACTGGCACGACAATAGAAGGTATATCGGCCTATTTTACAAAGTTTCGTTTCAATTTTCCAGTAGTTGTTCAGGTTGTTGCGTCTGAGTGGCAGTACTTGCCAGTTTTGTATGTCGATCTCTGGTCTGGAAATAGTCGTCCACCTGTGTCAATAAATCTTCTTCGACGACTGAATCGACAGGAATTGCCTGAACGAACTGGCTCTCATGAGCCAATATTCGCTCGGCAACATCAAGACGTTTTTTGATCTGAGTGATGAGCTTTTCCGTTTGTGCGAGCTTGCTGTTATCCACCTGGATATTCGATCCGACCGACGCTGCTTTGACAAGTCTATGCTGGCTTGCAAGCGACTCGATCTTATCCTTGAGCATCCTCTTACGGCTGCGGGTTTGCTCCAGCACCTGCATGGCTGCGTGCAGGGAGTTCTGACGGCTGACCAGGAGTCGTTTCTTGCTGGCAAAGACCAACTCGCTCTCTTTGAATCGCTCGAATCGGTTCGCCAGGTCTTCCTTGACATAACTGCGAGGGTATTCTCTGCCGGCGAAGCAATATTGGGCTTTTGGCTCTGAAAGGGCGCCACGCAGCTTTGCGATCCGCAGTTCCTCTTCCTTCATGGAGTCCTTGCTTTTGGCGATATCGACATTCAGTGCCGCCACTTCCACTTCTTCCTGGGCAATCAGCCGGACATTGGCGTGCATCTCGGGAATGATATCTTCCAGGAGATCACGGGCGCGCCTCAGCTCGAACTCGATAGGAACCGAGTCTTTTACCACGGTCCGCACCGATTTGGCCGAACTGCGAACGTAGCTGACAACGTCTTTGCCGAAGAGCATACCTCCGACAAGTGAAACGCCTGCCACAACAATCACGCTTCTTTTTAACCATTTCATAATCATTTCATTACTCCTTAATAATATTCACTTTACATTAATTCTTGATTCCGGCCGCCATCGGCCCACATTTGGATTGTCGCTGCTCAACCAGGTTTATTTCAAAAAAAATAACGTTTCAGGCCTAACGATTCTTATATAGCAAGTCCGGCAAAGCCCGGATAAATCAGGCAACACTCCGCCCTGCCGGAAAATGCCGAAAATGACACAAAATCACTTCTAATGACTTAATGACATGCAATTTATATCGATGATATAGTGGTATAGAAGAAAATCTTTAAGTGCCGATAAAATAAACTTTTATGAAAGTTCTTTCTTTGATGGCCTTATTGTATCCGAACTCAAATTAACTATCAATCGTATAACTAAATGGATCGGGGGGATCCAAGAATGCGGGCCGAGTTGAATTTTCTACTGACTCCACTTCTCGGCCCGCTCCTTTTATATTAGCATCATCTGCGAACCCGGCCTTCGGGCTTCATTGCAGGAATCTGTTCTGCATACATGAGCATGCGGGACGATCCGAATAAGCACATTCCAATAAGTCCCGTCCACACTGCTCAATGCCCAAAAAACACTAAAATACATCTATATTATCGGCGAAAGATTTGGTCAATATGCAAAAGATTTGCTTCAACTCAAACTTGTTTTATAGCCGATGTAATATCTGGAAACGGTTGTTTGGCAAATTTTCAATAATTTCAACAGAAAAGAAAAGGAGTAGCGAGATTATGAAACAGATGCTGATTCTCATGTGCGTAATAGCGTTGGGTTTTCCGTTTACCCTGACAAGTTGCTGCAGAGTTGAGATGACAAACCTGAAAACCGCTCTTCAAAACACTGAGAGTGAGAGAGACGGCCTCAAGACGAGATTGGACACCGTAACGCGAACCCGTGACCAGTTGCAGGATCAGGTCAATGAGCTTACCAGCTCTCGTGAACAGTTGCAGGAACAGGTCGATGAACTCACGAAACGGCTCATCAACCTTACCAGCTCGCGCGACCAGTTGCAGGAACAGGTCGATGAACTCACCGAGTCCCGCGATGCGCTGCAGATGCAAGCTGATGAACTCACCCAGTCCCGTGACGCGGCTGTAATCAATGCACGGAAAGCTCAGGAAAGAATTGACATGCTTACAGCTCAGTTGCAGGCCGAGACCGGAAAGGTCGGCGAGCTGCAGGGCCAACTGAAGCAGATTCAAGCAGACATCGCAGAACTCCAGAAAAAGCTCAACTTGTGATAAAACCGGCCAAGAATCTTGTTATCAGAATGCAAGCGTGATAACGGCTGTGAGCACGACAGTTTACAACCATCTTATACCAATTGTGCATAATCAATGCGCTTGTTCGTGTCATTTCGAGCGCAGCGAAGCGGAGTCGAGAAATCTGGATTCAGACTGAACTTGCTTTTCGTTCGCAGCCAGATCTCTCCACTTCAGGCCGCTCCGCGGCCCTCCGGTCGAGATGACAGAGGCGCAGATTTTAATCACAATTGGTCTTAAGCCCCCGCTCTCTCGTGCATATGGATAACGCTGAAGCAGGAGCTTTTTTGCATTTCCCAGCCAAAATATCTCAAAAAAACCATCAACATTTGATGGCTGACAACGGTCGTAGTGTCCGAAAATAATAGGATAAGGTGGCTTCTCGACATAAGTGTTGGGCTTTTTGTTGTTTTTTTTGCGACATGACCTGTTGAACATAGCGAAAATTGTTGAAATTGAGATCGAATTATGTTATCATGGAACTTTAAGCATGGAAGAGTGTTTCAGTGAAGAGTAAATGGGAAATCCCGGGTCTACCGAGTAATCGTTATATAACTGCAGTATCGGTAGCACTAAAACAGTGGTGTGAAGGATCATTATTCCTGATTAAGGAAGCTTGTCCTTAGAGAGGAGCGTCGAAATGATAAAAGAGATGCGGATTTTTACATTTGTGATGGCGTTGGGTCTTGCCTTAGCTCTGACGGGCTGCAACAAAGCCGAGTTGACAGACCTCAAAGCGGCTTTGGAAAAAACCGAAAGTGAAAGAGATAACCTCCAGACTCAGGTGAAGACTGTCACGCAAACTCGCGATTTGTTGCAAAAACAGGTCAAGGAACTTGCCGACTCGCGCGATCAGTTGCAAAGGCAAATCGAAGGGCTTACTGAATCCCGTGATGCGCTGCAGAACCAGGCCGATGAACTGACACTATCACGCGATGCGGCTGTCGTCGAGGCGAGGAATGCTAAGCAAAGAATCGATGCGCTTGCAACCCAGTTGGACGCTGAAACGAAAAAGGTTCGCGAGCTGCAAAGCCAGTTAAAGCAGGTTCAGACCGCTATTGCCGAACTCCAGAAGAAATTCACCCTCTAACGGTCTCAAGCGCGGCCAAATAAATCTGACTGTGCCACCTTCGCTTAGTACATGCTCCTTATACCGCCGGCGAGTTCAAGGATAATCATGATGTAAATCAAGAGATACACGAAGCAAGGCCTTTGCGCTCGTAGAGTGAACAATCCCCGATTGCACGTATCTTCATTCAAAAGGCAAGGGCTGAAGGGCTAATATTCCCTTTCCTACCCGCATTTTACATGCTTAATCACAGACATATCGTCATATCAGCAAAATTTTCGATTTTGCTTGACGTATGGAATAAGCTCATGTTATAATCAGGTAATCTTTGAACGAAGCGAACTTGCATCTCAAAATTGAAAACTAAACAGCTTTTTCGCACAGGACTTTTAACGGTCCAACTCAAACCGCCAGTTTCCGTATAAGGAGATACACAAGAATCTGTGCCTTTTTCGCCCAGGGACTTAGGGGTATTGCTTTTGAGTTCCATACAGGTTCAGGCTGCCTGAAGTTGGACATATAGCAGCGGAGGAGTCGGCAAAAATGGGTGTTGCTGAGTGGATATTAATCATGGTCGTGATATGGGCGTTCTGGTACTGCCGTCGAAAGCCGAGCTAAGATTTTCTCTGCGTTTCTAAAGAGGATGCACATATAAAAGGAAGGCTTACGGGAGAGCGGAAAACCACCACAAATGCAAAGGGGACATTAGAACGCCCTTAAATCAACGATAAGTAAGCAAGAATCTCCAATCCGGCATAGAAAAGTCCTACATGAGGGGGTATCTCAAGTAAGTGGCGGATCCAAATAAATAAGTGCCCTGTGAAGCTGCTTCGACTAATGTTCTTATCACATTCTTAGCATGCCGGCAGTTCCGGCCAAAAATCCGATATCAACCATGTCATCGGGGAGGTTTTGGACTTGTTTTTTTGCTTGTTTCTGTTATTGTAGCGACAACTGGTTTTTAGGTTTAGCAATGATTTTTTCAGGACATGGGATTTGACGGCATCTTTTTCTTAAAAGACAATCAGAGGTTCAAGTCTTGTCGAGCGAGATGCAACTCTGCGCGATTCAGAATTAAGTAGTTATGGAGACAATCGAATATGAAAGAATGTTATATTAACCGAGCAACAATATGGATGAGCATCTCTATCGTCCTGGCCAGCTTCACTTATGCTTCTTATGCCGCTGAAGAATATCTGTCACCGACGGCGTTAGTAGCAGACAGTCAGGGCGAGACAATCTATATTGCCGAGGCTACCGCTAAACAGATAGCTGTCTTTGACACGAAAACGGCGAAGGTTACAGCAACAATCAGCG
>CAZSOR010000029.1:2816-4304 GCA_964608395.1 uncultured Pirellulales bacterium | reverse complement strand
AAACAGATAGCTGTCTTTGACACGAAAACGGCGAAGGTTACAGCAACAATCAGCGTGCCGGCGGAGCCGACTGGCCTTGCCCTGACAGGTGACGGAACGATTCTCTACGTCACCTGCGGCGGACAGAAAGGATGTGTCGGTGTCATAGATACACGCAATGCCAAATTGCTCCGCACGTTGCCCGCCGGCCACACCCCCATAGCTCCCGTGCTCAGTCCGGACGGCAGGTTTCTATATATATGCAATCGTTTCGATAACAATATCCTGGTTATAAGCACCAAAGACGATAGGCAGCTCGCGAAGATTCCCGCCCTGCGTGAGCCGGTCGCCGCCGATATCACACCTGACGGAAGCTGGCTCTACGTAGGCAACATGCTCCCATACGGCTCGGCCAGCGCCGATTCGGTTGCCTGCAATATTTCGGTCATAAACGCCAAGACCATGGCCTTCGAAATCGACATTGTCCTGCCGAATGGAAGCACGGGACTGCACGGCATTGTCGTTTCGCCGGACGGACGGTTTGTTTTTGCCTCGCATATTCTCGCCCGGTACACGGTTCCAACTACCCAGCTCGAACGAGGATGGATAAATACGAATGCGGTCAGCATCATAGACGCCAGACGCAAGAGACTCATAGAAACGGTTCTTTTGGACGACGTGGATTATGGCGCCGCGAACCCGTGGGGCATGGCCTGCACGAGCGACTCGGAATATCTTTGCGTGACCCATGCCGGGACCCACGAATTAAGCGTAATAGACATCGCCGCCATGATCGAGAAGATCAACAGCTACAATAAACGCATCGGCAGGCAGCCCGATAGCTTTAGCGGCGGCTCCTACAACGCAAGTGGCTCCGGAAGCGTAGCCGCCTCGAACATCCCCAACGAACTGAGCTTCCTTTACGGTATTCGACAGCGTATCAAGCTGCCGGGCAAAGGCCTGCGAGCACTCACCATCATTGGTGACAAAGCTTATGTCGCCGAGTATTTCACCGACAGCTTGGCCATCGTGGATATAAACACCGAATCGAGATTCAAGACTACATCCATAGCCCTCGGCCCGAAGACCGACATGACAACCGAGCGAAAGGGTCAAATGCTGTTCAACGACGCCGGGCTTTGTTTCCAGGGCTGGCAGAGCTGTGCCAGTTGTCATCCTTCCGGCGCCCGGACCGATGCTTTGAACTGGGACCTGCTCAATGACGGCCTGGGAAATCCGAAGAATACCAAGAGCCTGCTGCTCGCGCATGAAACGCCGCCGGCGATGGTAACGGGTATTCGTGAAAACGGCGAGTCCGCTGTGCGAGCCGGAATCAGACACATCCAGTTTGCAGTACGCCCGGAAGAAGAAGCCGTAGCAATCGACGAGTATCTCAAGAGCCTCAAACCGGTCCCCAGTCCTCATCTTGTTGACGGTAAGCTCAGTGAATCGGCCAAGCGGGGGCAAAAAATATTCGACAAAGCAGGCTGCGCTTCATGCCATACAGGA
>CAZSOR010000029.1:0-2716 GCA_964608395.1 uncultured Pirellulales bacterium | reverse complement strand
CGGAAAGCCCTGCTGATTACAGGCGGCGATTCGATCGGAACGCTATATGCCGCCTACCGGTTCGCCGAGCATCTGGGCGCCCGTTTTTATATGCATGGTGACACAATCCCCGATGAGCATATCTCGCTGAAAATACCCGACCTGAACGAAAAAGGCAAACCACTGTTCGACATGCGGGGAATCCAGCCGTTTCATGATTTCCCCGAAGGGCCGGACTGGTGGAATGCCGACGATTACAAAGCTATTATTGCTCAACTGCCCAAGCTGCGTATGAACTTCTTCGGGCTGCACACATACCCTCAGGGCGGCGTCGGCCCCGAGCCGACCGTATGGATCGGCATGCCCGGAGACTTCAACGAAGACGGAACAGTAAAGTCCAGCTACCCATCAAGACATTTCACTACGGCCAACGTCACCGGGGCATGGGGCTATAAACCGGCAAAGACAAACGACTACACTTTCGGCGCAGCGCAAATATTCGAACGCGACGACTACGGCCCGGACTATATGACAGGCATGAATCCATGGACACAGCTTGCCGGGGATAAAGCAAACGAACTGTTCAACCGCATGGGCAACACGCTCAAAGAAGCCTTCGAATATGCCCATATCCTCGGCGTCAAAACCTGTGTCGGCACCGAAACGCCGCTCATTATTCCCGACGTCGTGAAAGAGCGTATCAAAAGTATAGGCAGGGATCCGGCCGATCCGGCCGTCGTGCAGGAACTTTACGAAGGCATGTTCCGGCGAATCGCCAAAGCCTATCCGCTGGATTATTACTGGTTCTGGACACCCGAAGGCTGGACATGGGGCAATCCCAAAGACGAAGAGATTGAAGCTACGGTGGCCGATTTCCGTGCCGCTATTGCCGCGGCAAAGCAAGTCAACGCCCCGTTCACATTAGCGACGTGCGGCTGGGTCCTCGGGCCGCCAAAGGACCGGGCGATGTTCGATAATTCACTGCCCAAAGAAATGCCGATGAGCTGCATAAACCGCAACGTGGGTTTCGCACCGGTCGAACCCGGCTTTGCCAACGTCACCGGCCGGCCCCAATGGGCCATCCCCTGGCTCGAAGACGATCCGGCGTTGATTATCCCGCAGCTCTGGGCGGGCCGAATGCGGCGCGATGCGGCAGATGCCCTGGATTACGGCTGCACGGGACTTATGGGCATCCACTGGCGAACGCGCATCCTCGGGCCGAATGTCTCAGCACTCGCTCACGCCGCATGGCAGCAGAAAGACTGGAACCCGGACTTCGGCAGAAAAATCGCCCCGCCCAGGCCAAAGCTCTCAGAGGGCCGTGAAGGCGGCAATGTCGCTGAATTCCCGAACAATACTATAGCCGATACTGAAAACGACCCGCTCTACCAGACGGTCATCTGGGATGTGAAAGCCTATCGCCTTAAGGTGCCGAACGGGACATACACTGTGACATTGAAGTTCTGCGAGCCTCACTACAGCGAGACCGGCAAGCGGGTATTCAGCGTAAAACTACAGGGTAAGAAAGTTATTGACCAGTTAGATGTTTTCGCCGAGGTCGGCCAGAACAGGGCGCTGGATTACACTTTTGAAGCCGTCAAGACAGACAACGGACTTTTGGAAATCGGTTTCGAGAGCCTGGTGGAATTTCCGTTCATGGCGGCCTTTGTTGTGCAGGGCCGGGGCATAACAAAAAAGATCAATTGCGGCGGTCCAGCTTATAAAGACTACGAGGCCGATATGCCGGCAACGACAACCGACAGCAGGCCGCGTGACCTGCCGACAGAAGATTTTTATGCCGACTGGGCCCTGTCACAGTTCGGGCCCCAAGCAGCCGAACAAATCGCAGGGATATTCATTAGCCTCGACGGAGGACCATCGGCGACGACTGAAGGACAGCAAAATACCAACCTGCCCCGGCCATCCACATGGATCGGCGGACCCGGCGGCATCAGGCCTGACGAAAGAGATTGGGGACAGGTTAGCAAGGAATACGAATTCATAAAGGATTTGTCTAAAATACGCCCGAATATAAAAGGGCACGGAAACCTCGAACGTTTCGACTACTGGCTGAACAACTTCCGCTATCTGCGGTCAGTCGGACGAGTCAACTGTACCTGGGCGAGATTCAACGCAGCGATGAAAAGAGTCAAAGATGAAAAGGATCCACAGAGCAGTAAGCGTTTGGCACGTCGAATCGCCCTGCCGATACGGAAGGAGCTTGTCGCCCAGGTTGCTGATGTACACAAGTATCTGCTGGCAACTGTCGCCACAAACGGCGCTATGGGCAATGTAACAAATTGGCAGCAGCACGTAATGCCGACCCTGCTCACCGAACCCGGCAAGGAACTGGCCAAACTTCTGGGCGAAGAGCTGCCGGCCGACGCAATGCCTTCGGGCTCATACAACGGCCCGCTGCGATTGATTGTGCCGACCGTGCGAAGTAGTCTTTCAGCCGACGAGGATTTGCAGCTTAAAGTAATTATTCTGACCGCTGCCGCTCCCAAAAACGCAGCGCTATACTTCCGTCCGATCGGCAAAGGCAACTATAACGAGATTCCGCTTACACACGTTGCCCGCAGCATATATTCCGTGCATATTCCCGCAGGGAGTATCAAAACCGACCTGGAGTATTACATCGAGGTAAACACAACCGATGGTCAAGAGAGCACTTTCCCCGCCACCGCGCCGGACATCAACCAGACAGTCGTGATAATGAAGGAGAGATGAGAATGAG
>CAZSOR010000028.1:19176-24843 GCA_964608395.1 uncultured Pirellulales bacterium | reverse complement strand
GTAAAGCCGTATCCAAAGCGATATTCCCCAGAGCCGAGCCGCCGATACCTAAGACTACAAGATAGTCACATTCTTTTCGTAGATTTTTCACGAGAGCATTGACACGCTTCGAAATGCCTTTTTTGTAGGGCAGGTCTCTGAACGGAGTCTCGCCGGCTTTTCGCTGTTTGTTTATCTTTGAAATCGACGGTTTGATTTTCTTGCCGAGCGATTTTAGCTGACTCGGCGTGATTCCATTTTTTGCGCCGATTACAGCGGATGTTACATTCTTGTAGTCAATTATGATTTGCGATTTTGCCACTCGTTTGCCCTTTCTCAATGTACCAACGCTTCTCGTAAATCTTCTATGAGCGAATATTAAAAACTACTGCAAGATATTATCACTTCGCGTCGAAAAAATCAATAAGTGCGTATAGCTCATTATTGAGTTTCTTCATATCTTCGAGCAGCCTGACATAAGGTTTGTACTTGTAATCGATGATTCCCTTGTTCGAATCGCGGTTTGATGGATCCGTGCTCAGATCTTCCGGATTGTTGTCTCTGTACTTGAACCAGTGCCAGCCCACGCAGGATTTGGATTCCAGCAGGCCCAGCGTAAAGTTCTGATAGAAGCGGGCGCGGTCTTTTTGTGTCTTGACCAGCCAGCCGGCGCCGGAATTATTCGGCAGGCCCGAATCGTGCCCTTTTGCGTAAAATTCCGTAATCATAAAAGGCCTGCCGGATTCGCGGCCCCACATCGCCATTCTATCGGCATCCGGCGTCCACGCGCCGTAATAATTTACCGCTATCACATCCAGATATTTACCGGCGGCTCTGAACATCTCCGGCATTCTAAGTACCCTGCCGTGCAGTCTCGGGCCAAGACATAAGTGGTTCGGGTCGTATCGGCGGATGGCGTTCGTGGTTATCTCGTAATACCTTTCAATCGCATAAGCAAGAAAAGCCCGCCGGTCGGCATCGGTAATATCCTTTGGGCCGGCATCTTTTATTTTTCTTTCGTCGAGCCATTTTTTCGCGGCTTCGTAGCCGTATCGAAGGTCCGGATTGTTCGCGTCGAGCTGTAGCGAGCGGTCCAGCATGTCCGAGACAATCGGCAGCTCGTTGTCGGAAAAATGCCCGAGCAGCCACGGATCGCTTTTTGTCGCCGAGAGCTGTTTGGCATATTCATCGCAGAACTTCTCGAAATCCGGATGAAATACCGGGATGCACCGGTTCGGGTATCCCAGGTGTCCCGGCTCCTGCCGGACGAGCTTCCTGGACCTGCCGAACGAGCCCATGAAATTCCATGACAGGGTATATGTAAGCCGATGCGGCGACGTTCGCAGAAGCTCCGTATCCGACCAGCCCCCTGTTCCGTTAAAGCCTTGCCCGGCAAGAAAATCGGTTGAAAACTCGGCCCATTTCTCAGGCGTGCCGAACATCTTGAGGGCGGGTTCCTGACTGATCTTTGACCTGCCAATATTAACCGAGCAGACACCGACGTTTATGAACAAATTGCCTTCGGGATCGATTAGCCACCACCTGCCGGCGATTTTCTTTGAATAGAAAAAGCCCGTCGCTTCAGCCTTCTTGTCCGCCCTGCCGCCATATCTGCCGGTTGCGATTTTCTTCGAGCCCGGCTGAAAATTCTCCAGCAGCTCTATTGTGCGTGTATCGCGAAGCGTCCATTCTTTATCCGCCGGTTTCCTCTTGACCGGTACCTTTATATACTTTTGCTCATGGTTCGCCTGCCTGCCGTCTGATGCAGTGCCAAGAAACACTGCTATGAGAATAGAAACGGAAAATATTTTACGCATTACCAAATTCTTACGCTTTCATTCGGATATCTATCTTGTCCGGCGTTGTTTTATCGAGCCGGAAAGTGCCGGATAGCTTTTTGCCGTCAATCTGCGCGCTGACTTCGTACTCCCCGAGGAAACCGCGGAATCGTGCGATGCCCTCTGCGTTGGTTTTTGTCTCGGCCTGAGTCCACCATTTGCCTTTGACGAGGCGTTCTAATTCGTCATAGGCGGGTTTCGGCGTCATATCCGCACGGACGAGGCCGGCGGGGGCTTGCTGCCATGCGCCCTGGTCGGTGAAGTCCCACCATGTGATGGCCTCGACAGCCGGGTGCGAGAAAAGTACACTATAAAACTCGGCGACCTGCTGGGCCTGGCGTTTTTCGCCTTCGGGCGTACTTATCCAGCGGAAATCAGGATCTTCGCGTTTTTTGCTTAGTTCCCAGCCCTGCGCGCCGGAGACAAGGGTCGTCTCTGTGAAATGCAGGGGCTTGCCGAATTTGGCGAAGCGTTCGCAAACCTCCCATGTCTTCTGAACGGGCCAGCAGCCGCCGTGCATGTGAGATTGAATGCCGATAACGTCATAAAGTGGCTTGCCCGCCTCATCCAGCAGTTCCGAGATTACCTTTTTCTCAAAGTCCGGATCGGTTCGATAGTCGTTGATTAGCAATGCTGCTTTTGGATTAGCCTGCCGGGCCGCTTTGAACGCCTCGCGGACATAAGCCCCGACGCCCATTTTGCGGATAGCCTCGGTTAATATCGGCGCCTGCTTCTTGATGCTGTCCCGGTCGTAATGCGTTGCCTCGTTGACCACGTCCCAGATGTCGATGTCGTTTTTGAATCGCCCTACGCATCTGCCGATACGTTTTAGCTGGGCCTGCATCGCTTTATCCGGATCGTCCGGCAGCCACCGCGGGTCTACATAGTTCCAGGCCAGTGGATGGCCCTTTGTCTTCACATTGTGGGCTTTGCACCAGCGAACTATTTGATCGGTACGCTCATCGGCCGGCTGGCCCTGTCGCCGCTCGTAATTCCACCAATAGAACGGCAGGGTAGCGAAGTTCAGAAGCGCCGCGAAGCGTTTCTCATATGCAGCGTTGTCCTCCGGTGTGCTGCACTGGTCCAGCTTGAAAATGTTGCAGCCGAACAGAAACTTGTGCCGCTTCTGCTCGATCTTCACGGCAAGACTGTTGAGAAGTGGTTTTCCATCCGGCCCGGCAAGCTTCAATACCGCATCGCCCTTCCGATACTTTTCAATACGGGCCTCAGCTTGATCGAGAATATCGTTTTTTTGCTCTTCGGCGGCAAACAGCGGCCTCGAAAATGCTGCCGAAGCCGCGCTAAATCCTGTCATTTTTAAGAAATCACGCCGATTCATAATACCGCCTTTCCATCTCATACGGCTTCATTGACCATTTTAATGTCTTTGTATTTACAGAAAGAACCCAATTCCTTTGTTATATCTCCGTAGCAAGTCTGACGATGCAAGCCACTCGTCCAGTTTTTCCACAGTTTCTCAATATCGCCGTCCACCTTGACGGTAATCTTGGTCCGGCAGCCCCTGTCTACATCAGGAGCATCGATAATCTCACCGGTGAAGTACGGCATGAAATCGGTACCGACCAGTTTGGCCTGGGTGACCTTCCGGCCGATGCGCATAAACACCTGCGGGGTAACTCCTTCCCTTCTTTCCATAACCGTTCGTAACTTGTACGGAGCAGCGGGCCCATCCGGACCATCCATTTTCGTCGTTCCCAGACAGTGAGCCAAAATAATACCGTTCTTGGATTCATCCACCGTCGGATCGCTGATAAAGCCGGGCTTGCCGACCAGCCCCTGTATGATAATGTGAGTCATCGCGCTCTGTAAATCTGATTCACAGATACCGCCTAAGCCCATGTTATTGAGCCTCGTAAATCCAACACAAGGGTAAGCGGGCAGCTTGATTGTTTTGTCCCACATTGTGCCGTAGCAGTCGATAGTCAGCACGGTCGCGTTTTCCTCGTTCAGGATATTCTCAAAGGCAAGCGCCAGTTTGCAGGACTTGAAGACCTCACTTGGGGATGGTTCGACAACCTCCTTCGCTTCTTTAATCCAGCGTTCGGTCTCCACTTTGGCGTCGCTGTCACTCACAGCGTCATAAGCGTCGAGAACCTGCTGACGCTCGATTCGTTTGATCTCGGTTCCGAACTTGTCCTTCATGGAATTTGCGTAATTATCGAAATTCCGTGTTGTAAGGTTCAGTATCTTTGCTTCTCTTAGATGATGAATTGCACGGAATGGCCTTATGGCAACCGCCAACTGGCTGTAGTCGCTGGTAAGCATGCATTCGAGTTTGGATCCCAGTTCCTGGTTCTGCAAAGACCCGAATCCCGTCCAGCCGTGCCCTGAATATGGAGCGGCAAACAGGACGGTGGGCTTGCCCACACTGAGAATCTCGTCGAGAATCGGCCTTACGCCGATGTTGAAATGAATTGCCAGGATTCCGTCAACGCCCTCCAGCTTGCTTTTAAGCGGCTTTATCTGGTCCGCGGTTGAGACCAGTTGGTCGATCACGAATTCGACATCCGACAGTTCCCCTTTAAGCTTCTTGAACTCAGATTCATAAAATTCGATCTCTTTTTTGAAATCCATTCTTGGCTCGGGCCACAGGCCGTGCGATGTGCCCATATAAATTCTGGCGACTTTGACTTTTGTTCCTCTGCAGCCGGGACTGATGAGTTTCGAGCCTCTTGAGCCGGCGCCGAATACAAGGCTCGAACCGCCAAGGCACAGGGCGCTTCCCGCTACTGACAATTGAATGAATTCTCTCCTGTTTATCTCTTTGTTCATTTTTCTCTCCTTTTTGCGTTTTCGTTGAACTTCCCGCCGGATAGGAGCATCCAAACCTGCACCTGGCCGCCGGCTAAATATCCACCTCTGAAAGGTTGGCGTATTTTACCATGAGTGATTTTGTCTGTCCAGAGTTGAATTTGATGGCAACGACGCTGTTTTCGCCCATATCGAGAAATTCTTTAATTCTGCCGAGGCCGAACTTTTCGTGCCGGACCAGTTGACCCTTCTTGAAACGCGGCACGGTTTGGCTTGGGAGGTCATATTCATGATGGTCATCAATATCAATGTCGTCATCAATGTCGTCATGCCGCGCCTGTTCGGTGAAGTTTGTGCCGAGCTCGAAGAGAAATTGGGACGGTATGGTTCGCAGGAACTGGCCTCGCACAGTTCGGTAGCGGGCGTAACTGATAAACAAATCCGCTTTGGCTCGCGTAATTCCAACAAAAAAGAGCCTGCGTTCCTCCTCCAATTGTTCATTATCCTCGCCTGTGTTACTTCTTTCGTGCGGCAGTAAACCGTCTTCGACGCCGGTGATAAAAACGTGTTCGAATTCGAGTCCCTTTGCCGCGTGCAGTGTCATCAGCGCAACACGGTCGCTGGCGGCGTCATAAGCATCGGTGTCACTGAAGAGCGATATTTGCTGGAGATAGTCGAGCAGTGAGGGCTGCTCGGCCTGCTTGTCGTACTCGGCGGCGCTGTTTATCAGTTCGTTGAGGTTCTCCAGTGCGTTCAGACCTTCAGGACCGCCGGCACGAAGAGACTCAGCCAGGCCCGATTCGGTAAAGACACGCTCGGCGAGCGGTGCAACTTGACCGCTTACGTCTTTGGCGAACTGTTCGAGCATATTGACGAAAACGGTGAGCTTGGCTTTCGCCGCTTTGGAAAGAGACTCGATATCACCGGATTTCTTAAGTGCTTCGAAGAAGCTGATATTGTGCCGGGCGGCATAAGCAGAGACCCTGTCGGTTGTCACTTTTCCTATGCCGCGGGCGGGCGTGTTGATGATACGCAAAAGCGCGATTTCATCGCTGGGATTGACAAGGACTTTCAAATA
>CAZSOR010000028.1:9667-19076 GCA_964608395.1 uncultured Pirellulales bacterium | reverse complement strand
TGATGATACGCAAAAGCGCGATTTCATCGCTGGGATTGACAAGGACTTTCAAATATGCCAGCAGGTCGCGGATTTCTTTCCTTCTGTAGAATTCCACGCCCCGAACAATCTGGTACGGTAATTTATTGCGGACGAATGCCTCTTCGAGCGCGCGGCTCTGGGCATTGACACGGTAGAATATCGCAATGTCGTTAAGAGAAGCGCCTTTGCCGGTAAGCTCTTTTATCTGCCGGGCAACCGCATGGGCTTCTTCATTCTCATCTTCGAATCCCGTAACACGAATACTCTCGCCCTCGGGTTTTGTCGGGATGAGCTTTTTAATTTTCCGGTTCCGGTTAAACGCAATCAAATGATCCGCCACGGCGAGAATATTCGCTGTGCTGCGAAAATTCTCTTCGAGCTTTACAACGACAGCATCGGGCCAGTCGCTTTCGAAGGCCATTATGTTGCGGATGTCGGCGCCACGCCAGCGGTAGATGGACTGGTCCGGATCGCCGGTCGCACAAATATTATTATGGTTCGAAGCAAGGGCTTTGGCGATTGAATACTGGGCGTGGTTTGTGTCCTGATATTCGTCGATAAGCAGAAACCTGAAACGATCCCCAAGCTCACGGCAGACGTCGGGACAATCCCGGAGCAAAAAGGCCGTTTTCATCAGCAGGTCGTCAAAATCGAGCCCGTTCAGCTCGCCAAGAATGTTCTGATAGCTCAGATATATTTCAGCTAATTTGATGGGAAAAAAGTCGAACGCGTCGGTCTTGAACGTTTCGGCGTCGATCAGCTTGTTTTTAAGCGTGGAAATCGCATCGAGCATTCGGGCAGGAGAAAAATTTGTGGTATCCAGTTTACAATTTTTAACTGCCTGCTTGATACATCTGGCCTGGTCGGAGCTGTCATAGATGCTGAAGTTCGTATGAATCCCGGCCTGATCCGCATACTGGCGAAGGATCCTGACACACAAAGAATGGAACGTGCTGATATACGCGCCGGCAGAAGCGCCAAGAGTGAATGCCCTTTGTCGCATCTCCTCGGCGGCCTTGTTCGTGAAGGTTATCGCACAGATATTGTATGGCCGAACGCCTGAATCTATGAGGGCTGCGATTCGATATGTGATGACGCGGGTTTTGCCGCTGCCCGGACCGGCAAGAACAAGCAACGGCCCTTCAGTATGAAAGACCGCTTTTCTTTGTGAAGCTGTCAATTGTTGCGAGAGAGTATTGTGCATCCGCCAAAACGCTCTTATCTGTGAAGCGCACTATTCAAAGCTTTTAATCAATTCCTGCTCCTGCTGCCTGACCGTATTTATCTGCTGCTCAAGATCCTTTTTCCAGGGCTTGAGCTTCTCGGCAAGCTCGGGTCGTTCGACTTCTATCCGTGCGAGCAGACTTAACCTCAAGTTGGGTACGAATTGCCGGTCATCCAGGAAATCTCGAAGTGCGAGATATTGTAAAACTTTAAAGTCGGGAAGGTCAATCCTGTTTTCATCCAGATATTTCTTCTGGTAATAGTTATGAATTTCTTTCGCCAGGTTTTCTCTGCCGGATGACGTCTCATCGTCGCGAATTGCATACAGAAAGAAACTTTCCCTAAGCAGGAGGATCACCTGTTCTTTTGCATCGTTTAGACCTATCGACTCTAATTCCTCAACGTAACGCGCCCTTGCAAATTCTACCAACGGAACCTTAAATTCAGGAAAGTCATAGAGTTTTCTCAATTGATCGTAGATTTTCCGGGCCTTGAGCTTATGACCTGACTGGTAAAAGGATAGCACGGCATTCTTGAGCATATTGCGGTGTCCGTTTTGAAGGGATACTAAAGTAGTGCCATCCTTTTCGTCTATATATTTATCGAGAACCGCTAAAAAAGACTTATTGTACGTATCGAACATTCTTAAATCCGGCCGCAAAAATACTTCCTTGAATATTTGCGTCTGAGATTCCTGTGAACCTTCGACAGGCATCTTAAGCTGCATGTCACGGATAAACATCTTGCCGTTGCGGAACAGGTTCTGCAAGCTATGACCGACGATACGGTCGGTATTGGTTTCAGTAATATCAATCTCGCGGGACCGTTCTCTGGCGGTTATCTGCAAGCCCTTGACGCCCCAGTAGATGGCGTGGCTGTCGGGGAGCCGCCAATCCAGAGGCAAATGCGTATTCGGGTCGGTGAAGTCGATTGGGCCGTAGGTTTTGTTCAGATTACTCATTAAAACCGGATCGAGTTTCCAGATTTTACGCAACTGCCGGGCTTTAGCGAAAAGGTCGAATTTCTTCAGGGCATCCGAGCCTCTGAAATCATCTATAGTCGTGCCCGCAGCAGCGTTGAATCTGCCAGAGTTCTGGCGCAGCGACAGGTAATTGTTTACGAACTCATCCTCATCGGAAAAAGTGTTATCTGCTGATTTTAAGGCTTTGACCAGCGATGCCACATTCGGGTCCGTAACAATCTCCTGCCAGCTAACCGGAGCTTCGGCAAGAGCGTCAAAATACCGATTGTCCTGCGAACCGAGTTGGTTATCTTCCGAACTAAGCAGCGGCTCCATAGACATGGCTAATTGAAGCTTGTAATATTTGTGCGCATCGTCAGAGACTCCGCCCACTTTGTGCTGGAATATCCGGGCCAGCTCGCGGTAAAGCGATATGTTCTTGAGTTTGTATTTATCGATGGCCTCGTCTCGAAGCAGCTCGTAGCCGTTTCTCACCCAGCGCCACCGCTGGTCGGGCTGGGTCGCGGGTATGGCGACCGAAATGTTATAAGCCATATTCCATGCGTGGAATTCCCAGACCGATGCGAAACGAGGCTGCAGGATGGTTATCCATTCAGCAAGCTGCCTTGCGTCGAAGAACTGGCCCTCGTCTTTCAGCTTGTCGGCCCGCATCCATAAGACATCCACGACGAGGCCGCGAAAAGCGCCCGTCGCTATGGTTGCAAACGCCAGTGAGGGCGGCATATTTTCAGGCGTATCTATTATCAGGCCCATATCCTGACGCTGGCGATTTATGGGATCGAGCTGCATACCCGCGGCAATAAGCAGACCGACTGCAAGAGCAATACAGGAAAACCAGATTATAATATCACGCAAACGCATAGTTCTTACTTAGTGTGCTGTATTACACCTCAAACTTTATACTGTGATCTTGGCGATTTCTCGATAACTGAAAATAATCAGGGATAATATCAGAACCAGAAACGCTTTAATACAAACCATAAAAACGGCACATTGGGCCAATAAAGACCAGCTTATCAATCGCGCAGGGACCAGTAATTTTGTCGGATTAAACTTGTCGAACTGCGGCAGGAGCTGGATTAACCATTTAAGGCTATAAGAATAGACTGCACCGATGTCTCTACTCAGGAAGGTAAAGGACTCGAGAACGAAACCGCTGAAACTTGCCGTAAAGAAGATCACAAAACAGAATAATATCGCCACTGGGAACGACAGGAAGGTCGCAGCTAACACGCCCAAACAAGCCAGAAAAATCAGACGGAACAGGATCAGCAGAACCGCTCTAATGAAATTGTTGCTGAACGAGTCGGCCTTATACAGCACCTCCAGGCCGTCCGGCGGGAAGATAATCGCCACGCTGTTCAGCGGAACATTCATAAATGCGATGGCCAGGTGGCCATGTTCCGGCACAACTTCAGCGGGAATTTTTATTTCGTGAGCATCCCGGACGGAGTGCTTAATCACCTCGTCATAAATCGGTGTTTTGCTTTGCGTGCCGTATTTGAAAAACTGGTAGTCACCTGCCAGCCATCTGCCCCAGACCTGCGAATCGGGCGGATTTACCGAGACATCGTATTTGAATCTTATAAACATGCTGTCGGCAAGGGGTTCGACGTTCTCGAACTCCCACAGCAACGGCTGCCCGACACCGGCGGCTCGCCTGGCGAGTTGTGCCTGCTGGGTAAGCTGGGCGATGATTTCTTCTCGTGGTACATTGGCAGGTAATTCGCCCCTTTGCTTGAGCTCCGTATATTTATCTGCTACTTCATGGGTAACGTCGACCTCGGGGACAGTTAATGACGCTCTCGCAGTGTAAAATTCATTGTTAGCCTCTATAAGCTCATACTCGGATGCTTTAATGAATTTCGGCATGTAAATAGTAATTGTGTATATTATAGCTGAAAATAGAACGAGCAGGATGACGTCCAGCGTTATGACTCCGAGCAGTTTGCCTATGATGAACTGGAAACGGCGAATGGGCTTGGTAATAACGGTGTATATCTGTCTTTGGTCGATGTCACTTGTTACCGAATAGATAGAAACGATGATTGTGAGTATGCAGAGCAGAAAGCTCATCAGCGAAAGAGCGTAGCTGACAAAGGTCTGTAGCCTGCCCTTCAACGTCTCATCGCCTGTCGTGGTAATACCAAGAACCGGCAGCAGGACAAAGAGAATGATTGTAAAGACAACGGCTACTTTAATCCGCAAAGCCTGCTTTATAGTATTTATGGCGACAGCCCAGATCCTACGCATCGCCGGAGTCTCCTGCCTGCGGTTGTTCAGTCTTGTCCTTGTCACGGCCCAGAGCGCCTGAGCCGCCGGTGAGTTTGTCTAAAATATCGTCTCTGACTTTCTCTTGCCGTTCAGTTGGTGATTCGACCGGTTCGGTTTTGATTTTTTCTTCTCTGGCGGCAGCTTTGGATTCGGATGGCTCGACCGAACTTGTCAATTTGCTCAACAACTGTTCATCGGCTTTCGGCCCGGCACTTTCGGCGGCGGCGACTTTCTCCGTTGCCGGAATATCTCCGGACGCCTGCTTCGATACCGGCGCCGATACAAGTTTATCGAGTATGCTTTCCACTTCCTCGTGCTGAGTCAGGAAATCGCCGATTTTGGTCGTGCTGACCGCCCCGCTCGTAGGCTGGGCCTGCTGCTGGGCGGCTGTGACCGTCCTGATAAAAAATGTTTCAAGTTTGTCCATCGGGGAAGTGATCTGGCACTCGGCATTTTCGTCGCTAACGATTCGCCTGATCTTCTCGACAGCCGTATCGCTGATCGCATCGGTGGTAATTTGCCTCTTATTTGTCTGCTGCAAAAGTTCTCTGACATGGCCCTGGGTCTGTATTTTTCCGCCGTACATAATCGCGATCCGGTCGCATACATCCTCGACATCCGCGAGCAGGTGACTGCACAGCAGAATTGTTTTGCCTCGCTCGGCGAGCTTCAGGACTAAATCCTTGATTTGTCTTGTCCCGATGGGATCGAGCCCTGTTGTCGGCTCATCCAATATCAATAAGTCGGGATCGTTGATCAGCGCCTGCGCCAGGCCGATTCGTCGTGCCATACCTTTCGAAAACGTCCCGACGGCTCTGTTCGCGACGGCTTTGAGCCCGACCATGTCAAGTAGTGCCTCGATGCGCATTTTTCGCACTTTCGGCGGCAGGCCGAACAATCTGCCGTAGAAATCCAGAGTCTCACGGGCGTTCAGATAACGGTAGAGATAGGACTCCTCGGGCAAAAAACCGATTCTGCAGTTGATCTTGGGATCCGAACCGTCACCGCCCAGAAGTAAGGCCTTGCCCTTTGTCGGGTAAAGCAGGCCCAGCAGCATTTTCAGGGTCGTGGTTTTGCCCGAGCCGTTTGGGCCTAAAAGACCGTACACTTCGTTGGGACGGACCTGCAGGTCCAGGTTATCGACAGCGTAGACTTTGGTCCGACCCCACCAGTCGGAAAAAATCTTGGTCAAAGAGAAAGTTTCAATAGCGTATTCCATCGTATCGTGTCTCGTATCTCCTCAAGAGTGTCTTGTTTCGCTCGATGTCTGCGGCGCTACACATGAGGTCCGTGGTCGAGTTCCTCTCCATAGCGGACAAGTCGAGCACTATTGAAAACGACGATCAATGAGCCGACAAAATGCAGAACCGCGGCGTATGCCGCCGGCAGCCAGGCTGCCGCCCCTGCTGCAATGCCCATAACGATAAAGATGATTCCGAAGCCGAGATTTTGATAAATTACTCTTCCGGTTTTTTTCGACAGCCTCACGAGGAAAGGCAGCCTCGTCAGATCGTCGCTCATCAGTGCGATCGAAGCGGAATTAATGGCGACATCACTTCCGGCGGCACCCATCGCGATGCCCAGGTCCCCTGCCGCCAGAGCGGGCGCATCGTTAATACCGTCACCGACAACCACAACGGTGTGGCCGTCTTTCTTAATTTGCTCGACAATCGCCAGTTTGTCCTGTGGTAAACAGTGTGCTTTATAGTCGGTGCAAGCCAGCTCAGCGGCGACTCTTCCGGCCACCTCACCGCGGTCGCCGGTCAGCATCGTAACTCTTTTGACGCCGATATCGAGCAATTCCTGGACAGCCTGCTTAGCTTCGGGCCTGGTTTTGTCCTGCAGGCCGATCCAGCCGATGCACTTGGAATCCTTCGCCACATAAAGCGTGCTGAAGCCCTGTTCCTCAAGAAGAGCCGGGTCGGAAATATTGCTGATGTCTATTTTGTTTTCTTTCAGGAAGGTATCCCTGCCGACCATGATTCTTGCCGAGTTGACTGTTGCCGTGACTCCTTTTCCCGGCGTCTCTTTGAAATTCTCTGTTGCCGGCAGGGAAAGATTTGCCTCCCTGGCGACCTCGTGTAATGCCCTTGCGGCCGGGTGCTTGCTCATCTGTTCGGCACAGGCGGCTTCTGCCAGTAATTCACCCGGTTCGACGCCCTCTGCGGGTGTAAGTTTGGTCACGTAGAGCCGGCCGGTTGTGACCGTTCCTGTCTTATCAAACACCATCGCTGTAATCCTGCCTGCAATCTCAAGGTCAGCTACATTTTTGATCAGGATGCCGAGACGGGCGGAGGCCGAAATCGCCGCGACCATCGCCGTCGGCGTCGCTAAAATCAGTGCACAGGGGCACGAGACAACAAGAATCGTAATAGCCCGGTCCATATCGCGGGTGAAAAACAGGACTATCCCGGCAATCATCAGGATTGTCGGTGTGTACCACTTCACATAGCGGTCGATGATCCGCATAATGGGTATTTTTGTCTGCTCGGCCTGAATGATCAGCGATTGAACCTTGCCGAGGGTCGTATCTTTGCCGGCCTTGGTCACTGTAATATCAAGCACGCCGGTAAGATTATTTGTGCCGGCAAAAACCTGCATCCCCGGCACTTTATCGACGGGCAGCGATTCGCCCGTAATCGTTGCTTCATTGACGGAACTGAGGCCCTTCGCCACTTCGCCGTCGGCGGGGATGTTGTCACCCGGCCGGACACGTACGCAATCGCCGGTCTTCAGGCTGCTGACTTTCACTTCCTTTTCCCCGCGCTGCCCGTCGATGAGATTTGCTATGGTAGGTGTCAGCTTGATGAGCGATTCGATCGATGCGCGGGCGCCGAGGGCGGTGCGTGTTTCAATCAGCTCGCTGACAAGCATAAAGAATGCAACGATGCCCGCCGTGGCATATTCCTGTGTCGCGAAGGCCGCGATGATGGCCAGGGCTACCAGCTCATCCATGTGTGCTTCTCTGCGTATGAGGCTCTCGATGGCGTGCAGGACAATCGGGGCGCCAAGCAGGATTGCACCAGCCATTGCCAAAAACACAGTGTTAAAATCGCCGGCGCCGTAAATGTACTTTGCTATCCCGCTGTTAATCAGAAGCACTCCGCCGGCAAGGGTCCCAAGAAGGGCCATGCTAACGCGAATTTGTTTACCGTGCGTGTGTTCGGCGGCAATGTCGTCCTTAAAATGTAGATGATCATGGGCCATAATTTTGTCTCTTGTTTCTCGTGTCCTATTCCATAGTGGATCAGCGATTAGCTGTTTGTTGGTTTTGCCCTTCTGTTTGTTCCTTGCTCCTTTTCGGCTTTAATTTCGGATCTCTGTTCAGGAGCACTCTAATCTGTGTTCCTTTTGATCCTTTGGTAGTCTGAACCACGAATTTCTCATCTGCGTTGTTCAGGATTTGCTCCATGGCGTCCAGATAGATTTTTTGAAGAACGAGCTTTGGTCTCTGCCTGTATTCGGGCAGAATGCTCTCAAGATAGTCGGCATTGGCTCTTGCACGCTCGACAACCTCTGTTCGATAGGTTCGTGCATCGGCAATTTTCTCCCGGGCCGTACCGGCCAACTGTGACCAAAGCAGCTCTCTGTTCTGTTCGTCAATGGATTCATTGTGCAGGCTGGCAAACAATTCTTCGGCAACGGGACCGGCGGACTCGTTGAGGGTGTTTGCAGCGTATGTTCTTGCATTTGTGATCTCAGTCTCGCTTTCCTGGCTTGCCCTGGTAGAAGCCTCGAATGCTTTTTTGACCTGCCGGGGACATTCGCTGTTGGTCAACTGGACAGAAACTACCTTTACGCCGCTTTCTATCTTGTCTAACTTTTCCTGCAGCAGCCTTTTGACGTGTTTCGGCATTCTGTCCTGGCTGGAAATCGCCTCATCGATTGTATAATTGACCATTGCTGTCACGACGCTGCCATCTAACATATCTTTCAAAAGCGGCGTTATGCTTTCTGTGATCACATTGAAGTAAATATCGCCGGGTTTGACATCTTCGATATAAGTATTTATAAAGAACCGTTCAGGGTCATCGATCTGATAGGTTAGCTGCCACTTGGAATGAACAATATTGTAATCGCTGCCGGCAAAACTTCCAATCGACTCGTTTTGGTTCTCACCTCGGGTTATGCAATAGCCGTCACGCAACGGATTTAAGGGTTGGCTGGGACGAACCGGACGCATTTTTCCGGAAAGTATTTCTGATTGTGTCTGAAAATACCAAAATGAGTCGATGGGCAAATTAACCTGGGTCTCTACCGGAATCTTTACAATTTCGTCAATTGGATAAGGGAATATCCAGTGCAGTCCGGGGCCGAGAAGTCTCTTTTCGCCCAAACCACGAATCTTACCGAATCGCAGGACGAGCGCCTGCTCATTAGAATCGACAGTCTTGATTCCCGAAGCCAAAAAAGCAACGACCAGCACGATCATTATCACTTTCAGGATAACGAAACTGATCTGGAGTGCTTCAGAAAGGCTTCTTCCGGCGGCGTCAAGTTCATTTACAGCCGGCTCTTCGGTAGCTGGAACGCCCAAGTCCTTATTATCTTCTTTTTGTTCTTTCATAATTTTAATTATTCTAAGTTACTTTTCCGATTCGTTTGGTTCGGTCGGTTTAAGCTCGGGCAAACCTTTCAATAGCTCAAAAGGTCTCATGTCGGTTGGTGTGACAAATGTAGTTCTTTTCTCAAATATTTTCTGAAGTGCTTCGATATCCCGCAGTAACATTGCAAGCTCGGGATCGGCTTCGAGCTTTTCATAATGTTTTGCGGCTTCGGCGTCCCCTTTGCCTCGAATGGCCATTGCTCTTGCTTCGGCGGCCGTAATAAGTTCTTCCGCTTTCGATTTGGCATCCGTCTCTATTTTAATTGCTTCTCCCTTTCCCTGCGAAGTGATTACTTCGGCTC
>CAZSOR010000028.1:5848-9567 GCA_964608395.1 uncultured Pirellulales bacterium | reverse complement strand
TCCGTCTCTATTTTAATTGCTTCTCCCTTTCCCTGCGAAGTGATTACTTCGGCTCTACGGTTGCGCTCAGCCCGCATGCGATCAAAGACCTCTTTGCTGACCTCCTCGCTGACTTTGAGCTGTTTGATGCCAAGAGCAATAATTTCAATCCCACACTTGACATCAGCAATATCTTTCTGAAGGGTTTTAAGCATCTCGTTTTGGATTTCTTCAAACGCTATTTTTGACTGGTCGCTGTTTACGAATTCGGAAAAATAATGGCGGCCAATCACATTGTTCTGAGTGTTGCGGATCCGGCTGTGTAACAACTCACTTTGAGCTCTTTTCACCGTCTTGGTGGCGTTAAAGAATTCCAACGGCCTGGCGATTTTCCAGACCACATATGTGCTGACAATAATTGGGTCGCCACCCGCCGTGGTTGTCTCTTCGCTTTCAACCTCGTAAGTCCGCATGCGGGAGTCAAATCTGTGTATTTGCTGGATTGGGAAGGGCCATTTGAAGTACCAGCCCGGCTTGGTAATCTCGTCTTCGATCGTGGCCTCACCGAATGTTGTTTTCAGGCAGGATTCTGTCTCTCTAACCTGGAACGAGATCAGGTAAAGGCTCAGCGTGATAATAATCAGTATGACGAAGATTGCAATGGCTATGTTTTTCATTGTTCTCTGCTCTCCTCTATGGCGCCCGTATCATAGATACTGGGCGCCAGTTTTTCCTGGAGGTCTATAATTGTAATCTGAGTATCGTTCTGGTCGGCTACGACCACGTATTTACGTATGTCATCGAGTGCCTCCTCGAGCATCGATAATCTCTGCTCCTGGAGATAAATTTCCGGTGCGGCCCTGTAGGCTTTCAACTGCTCGGCGAATCGATCACCGGTCGCCCTGGCAAGTACTTCCTTTTTGAAAGCGTAGCTCTGTGACTCTCTCAATGTTTTAAAGATGGTACCCTTCGCCTCTTCAAAGCTATGATCCAGTTGCTTTACAAACCTTTCTATGTCTTCCAGTGAGTCTGTATCTTCGGCATGCTGGTATTTCAACCAAAGCTCGTACAGCTTTTCGGTCTTATCCACGGAACCGACTATGGGCCCTAAGGTCTTATTTCGCTCGGCCTGAGCGTTAAGAATAAGCGCCTGCTTTTTTTGAACGGCTCCAATCACCTTTTGATAGTCTGCTGCAACTTCCGGCGGAGGATGAATACCCTGCAATCCGACGAACACAACCTCAATACCCAGATCCTGCTCGTTGACGGCTTTCTGAATTCTTTCGGTGAGTATCCTGCCGGCTCTGGCCCGCCCGGTTCCAAGCAAGTTGTCTTCGTTATCTTGTTGGTCGTTGGTTTCTATCTTTGCACTCGCTGCGAACTTTGTCAGCTCACGATAGCAAATGGATCCGAGCAGTTTCACCGGCTCGTTATGATTATATATATAGGAGTACAAATCCTTTATTCTGTATTGAACGGGCACGGCAGCAATAACAAGACTTACCGGCACAGTTCCGGCCATTGATCCCGTGCCGATTTGTTCACTGGCAACCAGCAACTGGTATTCTTCCTCGTAATGTTTTTCGCCCCACAGAAGAGGCGTGCGCTCCACTTCGCCCGTTTTCGGATCAACCTTAGGGATGAAGCCGACACTGATTTCCGAGATCATTTTCGTGGGGTATTTATAGGCAATATCGATCGGCCAGGGCCATTTCAAGGCCAAACCCGAATCGACAAGCCTGACTTCGCCTGCTTTGTTTAAGGGATTGCCGAGATGCTCTATTATCGCCTGTTCGTCGGGTTCCACCACAACAACACTGCTAAGTAGATAGAGCGTTACGGCACCAAAAAGGACTAAAGGAACTATCGCCTGTTCGAGCAGTTTATAAAACCACGTTTGAGATGCTTTGAAGCCGAACTGGTAGTCAATGGCATCCGCGGCGCTGCGCAGGATACCGCCCGGCTCATTGATCACTCCCAATAGTCTGCTGTCGAAAGCGCTTCTGCTGTATCGGCCCTTTAGTCTGGGACGATATATGTCCATTATGAGATTCAGCGCTGTTTCGACGCCAAGGACAACAAGCAGGACCGGGATAATCATTGCTATGATGTTTACCGGGGTATGGAAATTGAACAGGTAAACCAGTGCAAGTATCACGGCCAAAGCAAAGCATAAGACCGCTACGCCGAGCAGAGAGCTGCCGCCGGCCCTGAGCGGTTTCCACTCCGGCTGGGCCGACATGCCCGTAGCGTAGCGTGAAATTAAGAAGCTGATAAATGCTATGGCCATCATGCAAATTCCACACAGCAGGGGCTGTTTCAGCTCGTTCTCTGCTGCTGCGCCGACGGCGTTTAATAAAGATAGACCGATACCTATTTGGAAGACGGCAATAAGTGCTGAAAATATGGGAATGAACCATTTTTCGAATATCTCAAGCCTGCGCTGGGCGGCGGAAAATAAAGTGGCGCGTTCGCTGCCAGCTTGAAAGATTGCGGAAGATTCCTTGTCCCTGACTAATTGGCCGGCATCGAGTTTTTCCTGCTCGGCCAGGGATCGCTGATAGAACTGCAAGCATAAGACGAACCAGATAAAAGCGACTGAAAGAATCAGCCAGCTAACCGCTGAGACTGCGAAAAAACCGCTCCACCGACCTAAGAAGAAAGTAATGCCGAAAAATATGATGCTAAGAATCAAAGATACCAAGGCTACGTGTATGGGGCGTTTGGATGATACTGTCATTTTATATCCCGGTATTCCAGTTTGAACAAAAAATTTCTAACAGAGTATTCAATATATGTCTTATCCGAATTCAAAAAGTAATAAGTTGCATAATATATCAACAAATGTTATTTTAGTACAGGGACAATTGTTAAAAATTTTAAGCCCTTATCTTAATGAGCATGGGTGCCGCGAGTCGGAACTGAAAGATGAATAAGTTATTTACTATTGCAAAAAATACTTTCATAGAAACCCTGAGACAGCCCATTTACTCCATAATTGTTGTTGCTGCTTTGTTATTGTTTTTCATAAGTCCATCTCTAACGATGTACACAATGGACGACGACAACAAGCTCTTACGCGAGATAGGATTATCTACGTTGTTTTTGACCAGCTTGTTCATAGCAATTTTTTCAGCTTCCGGAGCTGTTGCACAGGAGTTTGAGAGTAAGACTATAACAACCGTACTTAGCAAGCCCGTCCAGCGTCCTATATTCATTATTGCGAAGTTCTTAGGTGTGACCGCGGCGGTGGTTCTGGCGCATTATATATGCACGGTCGCCCTGCTGATGTCGATCAGACACGGCGTACTCGAAACGGTAAACGATACGCATGACTGGACGGTCTTAGGCTCGGCAGGCGTTATTATTCTGGCCGTTCTGCTGTTAAGTGCCTTTTTTAATTACATTTATGACTGGAAATTTTCTTCGACGGCGATGGTTTTAACCGGTATATTCGCTACATTCGGCATCGTTTTCTTGACATTCATCGACCGAAACTGGCAATTCAAACCGCAGGAGAACGGCTTCAGCGCAGTCGATATCTACGGCTCGGTCCTGCTGTTGCTGGCTGCTTTGATCATCGTGGCCCTGGCTGTGGCGCTTTCGTCCAGGTTCAATATTGTGGTGACGCTCTCGGCCTGTATCGGGATTTTTCTGCTGGGTCTGGTCAGTGATTACGCATTCGGCAGATTCGCCGAAACGCATTTATGGGCCAAAATCGGCAGGTATATAGTGCCGAA
>CAZSOR010000028.1:0-5748 GCA_964608395.1 uncultured Pirellulales bacterium | reverse complement strand
ACAGTTCGGCGGCGTTTTATCTGAGGCTTATATGCTGCTGTAAAACCATTTTGCTCCGCGACCGAAATGGTCGTTTCGAAATCCTTTTCCGATACATGTCCTTTTGGTTCTACCAGAAGCAATCTGCCGGCCGGCTTCATCGCCCTGTATATCTCTGAGAAAAATCCGGCAGCATCAGGAACTTCATGTACGACGGCTGAAGCAAGGGCAAAATCGATTTTTTCTTTAATATTGTCCAGACCAAGAGAATCTTCCTTACATATAACAGTTTCAATCCGGCCGGACAGTCCTGCTTTGGCTGCACGTTTTTCGAGTGACCGGATCATCTTTTCCTGGACATCTACACATATAACCTTGCCGTTCGGACCGACCATCCGGGCAAGGGGCAGACTGAAAAAGCCCATCGCACAGCCGATATCAGCAACCGTCATTGCCTCGTTCACGTATGGTTTGAGAATCTTGTTAGGATTTTGGAATAATTTTCTGGTAGGACTTGCGAGCAGATAACCAACCCATACCGGACATACATGATGTTCAGCCATAATATTTTTCCGAGATACGATATACTACCTACTAATCATCCTGCCTGTCGGCTCTGGAAGAAGGCAAGTAGGATAACAAGTGCCTAAAATGTAAAGTGCCTGAAATGAGCTAAAATTGTAAAGTAATCCATAACTTTAGTCACTCCAAACTTTAGTTCACTTTAGCTCACTTCTTTTTATTACTGCTATTTCATCGCAATTTTGCTGCTTGGGGCAGCGTGCGCAATCGCTCCAGACCTTCATGGGCAGCGCCTCTTTTTCCACTATTGCAAATCCTGATTTCTCAAAAAACGCCGGCTCAAGCGTCAGAGCAAAGACTTTTGGCACGCCAAGCTTCGCCGCCTGTTCGACCGCCGCGGCCACCAATTCTTTGCCGATGCCTTTTCCCTTATACGCCTCATCGATTGCCAATGATTTGATTTCCGCCAAATCCGCCCAGATGACTTCCAGCGCACAGCAGCCGACTATTTTGTTATCGAGTTCAGCCACAATAAAGGTCTGCAAGTTCTCATAGATATCGGCCAGAGACCGAAACAGCATCCTGTCCCGCTCGGCGTAAGAATTGATAAGAGCATTAATCGCCTTAGCATCCGAAATTTTCGCACTGCGTACGTTCATAGGCTATTATTATAACCGGTAAATGGCAAGCCAACAAATGAAAATCCATCGTGATACGCCAGCCCTGCATGGTCATCCCGACCGAGGCGTAGCCGAGCGGAGGGATCTAATTAAATTTTGTAGGGTGCGATGAATCGCACCAATTCAATATTTTGCTCGTGAAAGCGGGTATAGAAAATTTATGGTTTAGCCATAACAAATTAAATTGGCTTAGCTATAAAAAATGAAGAAGATTGATACTGACTTGCCAAAAAAAGTACCTGACACCTTAAATTCTCCTGCCAAAAAAAGTACCTGACACCTTAAATTCTCCTTAGTTTTCATCAATCGGCATCTATGAAATCGCTTTTCTTTTCCCTTTCGATTTGATTCCGTAACCAGTCGATGCGCTGTTCTACAAGCTGACGATGCTTGAGGAATTGTACACTATTAAGATGTGTGAGCAAAGACTCAAGGAACTCAACACGCTCCTGAAACATTGGTACTGCACTTCCTGACCAACTCCATGAAGAAGGTTCCAATGTCAGCTTCTTAAAGATTTCATAGTTATTGTTTTGTTGAAGGAAGTATGCAATAGGTGGACCTCTTCTTGCAGTCGGTAACTCGGCAACAAGAGCAAAAATGAATTTCATAAATGGGGAGTCACTATTAGACCGTTTGATCAGCGCTATTAAAACCTCATCTTGCCGTTTTCTTATCAACTCTTGGGGCTTATTTGAATCCTTCGCTCTGAAGAAAGCTTCCAAATAGCTGTGAGAGAATGTTTCTAACTTACATTCCCATTCATATGCTCGATCAACTAGTGCTGTCATGACATCCATGAAGTCATCGCGCTTCCAAAGAAATGCATAATCCCTTGTATCATCATAACGGCTAGGATGATCACCTCTTTGATATCTGTCGTCAATATACTGAATTAGAAAAGTAGGTTCCAATTCAAGAATGCGAGCGAATGTTGAACCGTCGTAATCACTATGATCTCCTGTCATGTCAACTGCCATATAAGCCTGCTTTAGTATACCAAGGTTATCCGCAAATATGGTTTCAAGTTTTTTGTTTACATCACTGTTTGGATTAAAGAGAAGAGACAATGCATTGACACAATCGTGTTCCTTCTTACTTCTGTCCAGAATAATCTTCGTGATGTTAGGAAATATATGCTCATCAATCTTGAGATAATTGAGAAGAAATTCCATACCGTACGGAAGTGCTGAAGGCTCTGTTTCCTTATAGAAAGCACATAGCCTATCCGTCCATTCTTTTGTAATCTGGTCAGGCCCAAGGCATTCGAAGAAGGACGAGAGCCAGCCTTGCGTTGTACAATTAGAATTGCTAATAAGCTCATAAGCAGTATCAGGTCCTTTCAGCATAGCAAGTTTTTTAACAAGTTGAAAAGGCTGGATGTTCAGCGGATCATTCTCTTTCATATAGTGGATCAGTATTTTAACGAACAGGTCATCATTACGGTCTGAAAGCTCCAAAAAAGCTAATGTTACACCATCTTGTAGAACATAAGCACCATGATACCCTATTAGCTGATCTTTGATCTCCCGGCACTGCTGAATCAGACGAATATAGTCTGGAAGAGCATAGGACAGAAAAAAGTCCCCAACGCGCTGTCTTTTCAACTTCTTGAAGGATTCATAGCTATCAACCTTATCAACGTAACTTCTGTAATCCATCGTTAGTAATTCTACGATTCGATAGGAGTCACTTTGGAACTTGACTTTCAATGAGCTGTCAAATGGAACTTTACATTCAGTTAAAAAATTTAGATAATCTTGTACAAACAGGCAGTTTGTGTAGAGAGCCGGGTTTAGTTCTGACTCAATGAATTTCAGAACCTCAGAAGCATCTTCGACCACTATTTCTCGTACTGACACGTTATATGCCGATCTACTATAGTGTAGTAGAACTCCCAGAACTCGTTCTTGAAAGGTTGCATCTTTGTATAACGAGAAGACTCCGTTCCATATGAGTTTTCGGAGCGCCATAACCTCTGGTGTTGAAGGGAGTTCAAATTTTGTTATCATAAACTCTCTCTTGCTTGCTGATTGCATCGTGGTAAATCGCGTATATAGATATTTTTCTGCAACAGCAAGGAACACGTATGCCGCTAACGCTTCACCCTCCGAGGCTCGATCCCATAATACATCAACCACGTCGCGTTGGACTGCGAATCCGTACAAGTTATCATTAGGTTTGAATCCGAAGCCCTCAACGAGAATATGCAGCACTTTCGGAAGTTCATCCGGTTGGCGAGCAACATAATCCAAGAGGAGTCCCAGCGCAATCTTCACTGTTCTCTCGCTCGACCATCTTAATGAACTCAGAACATCAAGTATAGAAGGAGCATCAACGTTAGAGTCAGCCCTGAAATCTAGACTTAATGGGTCAATGGCCACAGGCTCCATAGCCTCAATCCATTCCTTGATACGTAGCAAGACATCCGTCTCCTTTACGAACCAAAACACGCTCATAAGATGAAGAAGATTCGTTCGGTCGTTTTTCTGTTCAAATCGCCTCCATATCTTATCGATGTGCGGTCTCATATCGTCCATGATCTTTTTGCTATCAAAAGCGTTAAGCATTGGATGGATAGCTTCGCACAATCTCCTTCTCTGCTCAGGGAAAAAGTTTAAAAGAAGATCTGAAAAATCGAGAATACTCGTTCGAAAAAATGCAAGATAGAATATGTATGTGCCCAGAACTTGGTCGGATATTCTTACGACCTCATTTTCATACATGTCCAATATCTCGAGTTCGTGAAGTTGTGTCGCAGCTTCCCAAAATCCATCGCCTCCGATTCCAAACGCATTTGTAATAGAACTAATCAAGCTTTCATTTGTGCGATCGATGATTCTGAAGAATGCAACCAGACCAGCAACTTTCAGAAAACCCGGACTTTCAAGATCCTTTAAATCTTGTCGAATCGAACTGTAATATTCATCATAAAGCCTTGTGACGTCGCTAATACTGCTAAGTTTATCTTCCTTACATGCAATTTGAGCCGCCATTATAGCAAGACGAGGATTCCCCTTTGATATATTTGCGATCCTATCAAGATAGAGTGGATTCTTTATACCATATTCCTCGTTTAATAAATCCTTTATCTGTTTATCATCAAAAGGCTTAATCTCGAATTCGATACTTCCACCATAGGGACTTGCTACTTGCCGTACCTTGTTAATCGCGTAGTCTCGAACAGTTGCCAAGATTTTTATCTTGCTATCATCCGGACAGTGATGAAGTAGCTGCATAATATAGCCAAATCCACTTACTCGGTTCGCGTCATCAACAAAAATCAAGTAATTACCTTCTTCAGTAAAATGGGTTCTCAGATCCTCAAAAATGTCTGGCCCTCGATTAAATATACAGCGCACTTGATAGTCTATATGACTACTCGTAAATCTTGTGCAGCATTCCAAAGCCAGTCTTGACTTGCCTATACCGGCGCGTCCCGACACAATTACTAAGTCTCCTTCTTCTAATGCTGCAGTGATTTTAGTAACCTCTTCTTCACGGAACCGAAAAGTCGTATCTAATGGAGCGGCAAGTTTGCTCTTGTTATAGGCCACAACAAATTCGTCCTGAGTAAGAATTTGTCCTGTATCCACCTGGATGCCAAGGAAATCGTGTGCAAGTCCCGTGTATTTCAAATATAGATCATTTGATAGACTCCCCATTCCAAACACTCTCAAGTTTACCTGTTTGGCTAAGCACTTCTCAATAAGTACATCCAGTTGGGACGGAGTTAGTTCAGAATTACAGCAGAAAATCACTTGGTCAATCTTTTCAACAGCTATCCCAGTATTGCATTCGTCAAAGCATTTATATAAGTCACTGTCGATTTTATCAAAGAGCCCTTTCTGTTGAGTGGTATACTCAGCAAATACATACTTGCTGTTCGGAAGCATAACTAAAGTGTCTGGTGTCCCCTTCTTTACCTTGTCTGATCCTATAACAGAGCCAATACAATTGATTGCTTCATAACCTTTCTTATGAAGGTAAGCATCGCAGAGCTTCTGGAAAACACCACCATCGATCTCAGAGAGTTTGTTTTGGATCTGATTTATTTTGGGCATTAGACTACTTTCTTATATCTAATATATACAGCGATTCTGGGAAAAAACTAGGGACAGTGGGTCTTTTGAAAAAGTCCCACTGTCACCTATTAACATTTAAGTAACACAGTCTTATTAAAATTCTCATTCACGAAAGCCTTCCCATATACATCTGTATGTCGTATCTTGCATCTGGATTCCTGCTTCCGCAGGAATGACAAACGAACGATTCGAGGAAATTTTGCGTTCTTTGGTGTATTACGCCTTTGGAAAAATGATACACTAAAACACGAAAAAAGCAAATTTTTTATATTTTTTACCACGAAGGACACGAAGAACCACGAAGAAAGAATAATATATACTAAATCTTTTTAAATATTCGTGCCGACTCGTGATTTACACGTTAAAAAGAACTTTATATTCACTAATATCAGCATTTTGAAAGAAGGCGGGAAGAACCATGGAATTCGACGAATTGTCGAGTAAATTAATCGGCTGTGCGATTGAAGTTCATAAACAGTTGG
>CAZSOR010000027.1:9934-24979 GCA_964608395.1 uncultured Pirellulales bacterium | reverse complement strand
GGAAGATTAGATTATAAAGGCACTGAGAAGAGCGTTACATTTGCAGGAAATATCTGTTAGGGAGAAGAGCAATGCCGCTTGAAAATATGAAGGCGATGCTTGGCAAAGCCGCCGGCGCCGGTTATGCCGTGGGTGCCTTTAATATCCTGGACTACAATTCGACAAAAGCCGTCATTCTGGCTGCGGAAGAAACAAACGCCCCGGTGATAATCCAAACATCCGCTAAGACGGTCATCTTCTGGGGCACCTCGGCTATTATCACGTGGGTAAAACAGCTTGCCGATTCATCGAGTGTTCCGATTGCCCTACATCTGGACCACTGCAAGGATTTAGACCTAATCAAAGAGTGCATTGAGTCGGGCTGGACCTCGGTTATGATCGATGCCTCTTCGAAGCCGTTCGACGAGAACCTTTCTTTGAGCAGGCAAGTAGTCGAGATGGCACGGCCGAAAAATGTCACCGTAGAAGCCGAACTCGGGGCCATCGTGGGCGTGGAGGACAACATTCACGTAAAACAGCAGGATTCACATCTGGCCGACCCTGAACAAGCAATCGAATTTTGTGAAAAAGTCAAGCCGGACTGTTTCGCGCCCGCGATCGGAACCGCTCACGGCGTGTATAAGGGCGTACCAAAGATCGCATACGACCTGCTCGAAGAAATCGCTGCTAAAGTGGCGGCTCCCATAGCCCTGCACGGCGGCACCGGGCTGGCGGACGATGTGTTCGAGAAGTGTATCTCGCTCGGTTGTGCAAAAGTAAACATATCGACCCAGCTTAAATATGCGTTCATCGACGGATTTGTCGCTTACCACAACGCTAACAATACCCAGTATAATCCGCTGAAAGTCATTGACGCCCAGTTCAATTCGCTCAAGGCGGGCATTATTGAGAAGATTAACCTGTTCGGCAGCTCAGGGAAGGCCTGACTCCAGGAGATTGTGCCGCAGACAGGGCAACGAAAAAAGGAGGCTGTAATGAAAGCCATAATTTTCGATTGTGACGGCGTTCTGGCTGATACCGAACGGGATGGGCACAGAGTTGCTTTCAATAGAGCGTTTGCAAAAAAAGGATTCCCGATAGAGTGGAGTGTTGAGCTGTACGGAGAACTTTTGGAAGTTGCCGGCGGCAAAGAACGCATGAGGCACTACTTCGACAACTACGGCTGGCCTGCCGATGTTGCTGACAAGGATACACTCTTAAAAGAACTGCATAAACTTAAAACAGATTATTTCATGGAAATCATAGAATCGGGACAACTGCCTTTACGTCCCGGCGTTGCAAGGCTTGTAGATGAGGCTATTGCCGCTGATATTACTTTGGCTATTTGCTCTACTTCTCACGAGCGGGCGGTTAACCTGGTAGCGGAGATACTGCTCGGGCCCGAGCGGAAGGCTCGTTTCAGCACGATCCTGGCCGGCGATGTTGTGTCAAAGAAAAAACCCGATCCTGAAATATATAACCTGGCTTCGGAGAGACTAAGCCTTGAGCCGTCGGAATGTGTTGTGGTAGAAGACACCCGCATTGGATTGCTTGCGGCAAAAGCAGCAGGTATGCATTGCGTTATAACTACAAACGGTTATTCGAAGGACGAGGATTTCACAGAAGCGGACCTGGTCGTCTCCGAACTGGGTGATCCGCCGAACGTTCAGGTAACTCTGGAGACAATTTTATGCCGGATAAAATAACGCTCGAAGATATTCTGGATAGCAAAGACGATGGCATTTACGACATCACTACAAATGCGCCAGGTCCGCAAGGCAGCCTGCCTTTAACGGAAAATCTTCTCGCAGATTCTCCCAGCGGTGACATCTTCGGAATGAGTGAGAACGCGGGCATGGGGTGGGAACCGTCCGAATTAACCCGGGAGCAATTTTTGTTATTAAGCACCCAGGGCGGGATTCGCGCAGGTGACGGCACACCCGTTGCGCTCGGCTATCACACCGGGCACTTCGAGCTGGGCCTGCTTGCCGAAGCAGCGGCACAGCAGCTCCAACGTCTTGGTTACATACCGTTCGCGGCGTTCTGCACGGACCCTTGCGATGGGCGGACCCAGGGCACGCCGGGCATGATGGACAGTCTTGCATATCGCAACGACGCTGCAACAATTTTTCGCCGCCTGATTCGGAGCCTGCCCACGCGAAAAGGCATGCTCGGCATAGCAGCTTGCGACAAAGGGCTGCCCGCAATGATGATGGCGTTGGCTGCGATGCACGATTTGCCGTCGGTGGTGGTGCCTGGCGGAGTGACGCTCCCGCCTGCCGAAGGTGAGGACCTCGGCACGATCCAGTCCATTGGAGCACGATTTGCCCACGGGGAGGTGACGCTGGAATATGCCAGGCAGATGACGTGCCGGACATGTGCGAGCGCAGGCGGCGGCTGTCAGTTTCTCGGAACCGCGGCCACGTCTCAGGTTGTCGGCGAAGCTCTCGGGATGAGCCTTCCGCATGCGGCGCTGGCGCCGTCGGGCCAGGAAATCTGGCTGGACATGGCGCGTCGCTCGGCCAAGTCACTTGTCCGGCTGCACAAACAAGGTTTAAGCATAAAAGATATTCTTACCGACTCGGCCGTTCGTAACGCTATGGTAGTTTACGCAGCTTTCGGCGGTTCGACAAATCTGCTCCTGCATATTCCGGCAATTGCCTATGCCGCAGGATTGAAGCGTCCGAGACTGGAAGACTGGAAGAAAGTCAACCGGGACGTGCCGCGTCTCGTCGATGTTTTGCCGAATGGGCCTGTCGGACATCCCACGGTGCGCGTATTTCTGGCCGGGGGTGTGCCGGAAGTTATGCTGCATCTGCGACAGCTTGACCTGTTGGATTTGGATGTGGTGACGGTATCGGGCCAGAGCTTGAGTAAGCTGCTCGACTGGTGGGAAGCATCAGACCGCCGGCGCCGGCTGCGTGAGTTACTATATGAAAAGGACGGCGTCGATCCGGACGAGGTGATTATGAATCCTGCGCGGGCCCGTAAGTGCGGTTTAACCAGTACAGTAACCCTGCCGCAGGGCAATCTCACGCCGGGAGGCTCGGTCGTTAAAAGTACGGCTATCGATCCGGCATTGTTGGACAGTGACGGCGTGTATCGCAAAATCGGTCCCGCCCGTGTGTTCACGAGTGAATCCGGAGCTATACGGGCTATAAAGAACGGAGATATAAAGCCCGGCGACATTATCGTACTTATTTGTGCCGGCCCAATGGGAAGCGGCATGGAAGAAATACTGCAAGTCACCGGCGCGCTGAAGCATCTTCCATGGGGCAAACAAGTCGCAGTCATCACCGATGGGCGTTTCAGCGGGGTAAGCACGGGCGCCTGCATCGGCCACATCGCCCCCGAAGCCCTGGCGGCAGGCCCGGCCGGAAAGGTGCTGGATGGAGATATCATTCAAATTATTATCGATTGCAAGAAGCTGCATGGTAGTGTTGACTTGATTGGAGATGCTGAGACTCCGGCGGCTAAGCGAAGCGTGGAACTTGGCACGCATATATTGGCCGACCGCCCGTTTCGATCCGACCTGGCACCTCATCCAAGTCTCCCCGATGACACGCGCCTGTGGGCCGCTATGCAGAAGGTCGGCGGAGGCATCTGGGGCGGGTGCGTTTTCGACGTCGATGCAATCGTCCAAACGCTCAAAGCCGGCAAAGATGCCTTGCAGAAGGGATAGCGGATTAGTACATTGTTATGCCGCTGTTTTGATAAGGATTTAGTTATGGCAGAAAATAAGAAAAAACTTTCGGGTGTGATCGCTCCGGTAGTGACACCCTTCAGTTCCGACAAACTCGCACTCGACGACTTGAGGTTCAACCTGCAAAAACTCAAAGAGACGGATCTGGCCGGCTATCTTGCCCTTGGCTCGAACGGGGAATTCAGGAGTCTGACCGATAAAGAGCAGGTCCAGATTCTCGAAGTTTTCGCTGAAGAAAAAGGCGACAAAGTCGTCATGGTCGGCACCGGCTGCGAATCAACCAAACAGACAATCGAAAAATCGAAATTGGTTCGCGAGATGGGCTTTAACTATGTAAGCATCCTGACTCCGAGCTATTTCGCCAAACAGATTGATGGCAACATTCTCAAAAGCCACTACGAACGGATAGCCGATTCAATCGACATTCCTGTATTACTCTACAACGCCCCCGGCTTTACGGGCGGCGTAAGAATACCGGCCCAGACTATCCTCGAACTCTCACGTCACCCGAACATTGCCGGCATGAAAGATTCATCCCCGGAAGGGCCGGCCAAATTACTCGCCCGCCTCGATCCTGATGAAGATTTCCACGTCCTGTCCGGTTCCGCCAATTTTTTCTATCCCTGCCTCCATCTGGGAGTTCCCGGCGGGGTGATATCCCTTGCCAATGCCCTGCCCGGTCCCTGCTGCGATTTATACCGGTTGTTCACGCAGGGCAAATATGACGAGGCGAAAACACTTCACTTCAGAATTTCCCGGCTTAATCAGGCCGTTTCAGGAGCATGGGGCGTAGCGGGTGTCAAGGCAGCTATGGATATAATAGGATTCAAGGGAGGCCAACCTCGTGGCCCGCTCAGGGCCGTGACGAAAGAAGCTGCGGGAGAAATCAAACGGCAAATTGTAAATGAAGGTTTCATCTCTTAACCAAAGCAATGCGGAAGCCTCAAACAGCCAAAAACATGACGATATTGGCGGTTGATATCGGAACGACCGGCATGAAAATGGGAGTGTTTCAGGTCATCGATGAGGCTCAGAGTCCGGTCAGGCAATTTTCGCAGGAATACGAGGTCAACATCTATAACGACGGCCTGTTTGGCGATATCGAACAAGATAAATGGAAACAGGCCTTCGCCGCCGGGTGCAAGAAAATAGGGGACATTATCGAGCAAGTCAATGTTATTTCTCTTTCGGGGACAACACCCGGTCTGACAGCGATGGACAAAAACGGTGAGGCGCTCTATCCGGCGATCTTAATGCTCGACCAGCGTTCCCGAAAACAGGCCCGATTCATAATCGACACTATTGGAAAGGAGGATCTGTTAAAGACCACGGCCAATATGCCGGTAGCGGGCGGATGCTCACTGGCCAGCATCCTTTGGATTAAAGACAACCATTCCGACATCTTCAAGAAGGCTTACAAGTTTGGCCACTCGAATACATATATAGCTCGTTGGTTGACGGGCGCCTTTGCTATCGATCCGTCGTCCGCGTCACTGACAGCCTTGTATAATACCGTTGCCAATGACCTGACCTGGAACGAAGATATCGCCGCGACCTTTGGCCTGGCACTCGACCGGCTTCCGGAAATCGTTCCGGCATACGAAAGCGTCGGGCGAGTCAGTGAGTCACTCGCTCGGCAGTTCGGTTTCAGAAAGGAGCCCGCCGTGCTGATCGGCGGTAATGATGCCGTGCTGGCCGCCTATTCGGTGGGGATCAAGAATTCCGGAGATGTCATCAATGTCAACGGCACCTGCGAAATCACCCTTGTATGCCTGGATCAATGTCTGGCGTCCGCCAATTACAATATCCGTGCTCACGTATTGGCCGATCGATGGCTGACCCTGCACGTGATGAACGCCGGAGGAAAGGCGCTGGACTGGTTCAGAGAGCTGTTTTGCAGTGAATTGAACACCGAGGAGTTTTACAACGGATTCCTTCCTAAGGCGATTGAAAACTGGCTGGATCGTGAAAGTGGTGTCACCTATATGCCTTATCTAATGGGCTCACGTTACAGCCTGGAGCCGCTCAGGGCCCAATTGCTCGGACTGACTCACCAGACCACGCGTGAGGAAATACTGGCGGCCATCGTTAAAGGGCTGTGCGAGTATCAGAAGACGCATCTTGACGAAATCGCAAAAAATGTCCCTCTCAAAAACGTTCTCCACATAACAGGCGGGGCGACGAATCCGGCCCTGATCCGGGCAAAATCAAAGTGGATGAGGGACTGCGAATATGTTTATGACGAGCAGTCTTCGATGAAGGGAGCTGCCCTGCTCGGACTGAAATATATCGAGAATTGAAAAAATCCATAACCGGTAATTGGAAGGAAAAGCAATATTATGCTCAATCTTCATCCGCTGATAATTCTCGCTATCGGCATGACGACGGTCATTTTGATGATTGCGAAGCTGAGAATGAATGCTTTTATCGCGTTGATTACATCGGCCGTCATCGTGAGCCTGCTTGCACCGGGGGATTTAGCTGAGAAGATCAGCCGGGTGGCGGTAGCATTCGGAAGCACGGCCGGCAGTATCGGCATTGTCATCGCTCTGGCTGTGGTCATCGGCAAGTGCATGATGGACAGCGGAGCGGCGGACCGCATTGTAAGAGGCTTCCTGTCACTGCTGGGAGAAAAACGCAGCTCTACTGCGCTGATGGCCAGCGGTTTTGTGCTTTCGGTTCCGGTATTTTTCGACACAGTGTTTTATCTGCTCGTGCCGCTTGCGCGGTCCATGCACCGGCGAACGAAGAAACACTACCTGAAATACACGATGGCTATTACTGCCGGCGGAGTAATCACCCATTCGCTTGTCCCGCCAACGCCCGGGCCGCTGATTATGGCCGACAATCTCGATATCGATATCGGTGTGATGATCATGGTTGGTTCGTTGGTGGCGCTTCCGGCTGCGATTGTTGGAATGTTCTTTTCGGGCTGGGCCGACCGGCGGATGAATATACCCATGAGACCGCTTGGCGGCGAGCTTTCTGAGCCCGAGCCGCTCGAAGATAATCAACTGCCGGGCCTGCTGGTGTCACTTCTGCCGATTATCCTGCCCGTGCTGCTTGTCTCAACCAATACGATTGTCCGCACGATGGCTGAGGGTGCCGCCGAGGGCTCGGGGCTAAACCGGGCCGCGGGAATCGCCGCTGTTTTAGGCGATGTGAATCTGGCGATGCTCATATCGGCGGCCATCGCTATGTTGATGCTCAAGAGCAAGCGTGCTCTGACGAACGCACAACTGGCTAAGGTGGTCGAGGTCTCGCTAATGAGCGGCGGCATGATTATCCTGATCACGGCCGCAGGCGGCGCTTTTGGCGCGATGCTCAAGGCTGCCCAGATCGGCCCGGCAATCGAAAGCCTGTTCAAGAGCAGTGGAAGTCAACCAACAGGAGGTTTGATGCTGCTTGGTTTGGGCGCTTTTATCGCTTCGATGATCAAAATCGCCCAAGGCTCGTGCACCGTTGCGATGATAACATCATCAGCGATGATCGCCGCGATGCTCACATCGACAAAGACGTTAGGCTATCACCCCGCATATTTGGCGACGGCCATCGGGGGCGGCTCGATGATCGGCTCGTGGATGAACGACAGCGGTTTCTGGATATTCGTGAAAATGACCGGGCTAACCGAAGCTGAAGGACTCAAATCCTGGACGCCCCTGGTGGCTATAGTCGGTCTCACAGCGATCATCGTCTCATTTCTTTTAGCTATCATCTTACCTATGGCATAAAATTGCCAGAGGATACTCATTAGCCGTCGATAAGACGGCCCAAAACCGTCAAGCCACCTCTATTAGTGAAGCGTAACGACCTATAATAGTTCTGTTTTTCACATTGTTTCTGTGAAATACACTCGGTTGTTTTTTGTCAAAGATTCGTCGTTTTTGATGCGAAAATGGGCAAAGCAGTAAAAAAAGGGAAAGCAGGTAGTCAAGCTATTGATTCTTGCTCTTGCAGTTGTCATAATGAGTAAAGTTATTATTTATGCTGTTATGAACTCTTAAGAAGAGATATTATAGGGCGATAGTAACGTTGGTCATCTGGATGAAATATATCTCTATGATTGTGGTAATGATAAGTTCAATTAACAGCATTAGGAGTTAATCTGGGCAAGGAAGCAAAAGAGGGGGAGCAATAATGGCTTGCAGGTAGCAGCCTATGGAGAAAGGACGACGGAGCGCATGTCAGTAGCTACTTGGACTGTCTGCGGACTGGTGATTACGGAACGTGCCGCAAAATTCCCCTTTGGCATAAAAGTTGAACCGGTTACGGCTTGTCTATTGACAGGATTTTTGTGACCTCTGACGAAGAATGGACAAATCACGGCAAGGCCAAAACAGGTTAGGCACCTGGAATTTCGAAGGTCGTGTTAGCGGTGCAAACTATTATATAAGTGTGGTTAAGTTCCATCATACACAAACAGATGTGCATGTGTGGAGTTGGATTTGGAGTGGTGTTCGTATAATTATAGCAATAAATTTCAACAAGAGACAGTGCGGATATCTCGATTCAAGCACAGGCAAACAATAGGCTTGATATGACAGTCGTTCTATTCCTGGGGAGGGAGCCTTGATTGTTTAACAAGCTACAGGTGTAGCGATCTGCAAGAATAGTAGTACTCTGCACATAATTCTGAGGAGGTATTAACATGAGTCTGCCAAAATACAAATCATTTGTTGAGCGCGCATGGAAGATTCAGACACTTTTCATTTTGATTCTGACGGTATTACTATCGGTCTGTTTAGCCGGGTGCAGCGATAATGTCCATCTGCCTTCCACGCAGCAGTTGATTGAATTCGAAAATGCCGGCCCCGTCCCTCCCTCCATAGATATGGATCGTATGGTTAGGGCTAAAATAGACGGGGGACCTTACCGGGTTGTGACGGGTGACGCTCTTGAGTTGACCATGCCTGCCGTAGTTCGATTCATCACGGTTGAGGAGATAGTCAGCAATACTACAGTTACGCCATACATATCAAGGGTGAACACAAGCGGAAATATCACGCTTCCAATTGTTGGCGATATCGAAGCGGCAGGAAGAACTCTGTCCCAGATCGAATCGGATGTTATTGATGCGTACTATCCAAAGCATGTCGTGACTCGCCCCTCAGTATTTGCACGCGTACTGGATTATAAAACAGCAAGGGTATCTATCATCGGTGCCGTTCAGACACCGGGTGTTTATTCGCTTCGCAGCGATCAGATGTCTCTTGTCGCGCTTCTCATGGAAGCAGGCGGCATAATCGATGAAGGTGCTGCTCTTATCCGGATAATTCACAGCGACCAGGCCATATCCAATAATGAAGATGCTGTAATGAAAACAGCCAAACAATCATTTAGACGCCCGGACGGTCTAAACAAAATGTTGCCGGTGAAACCTGCTGCAGATCAAATTGTCGCCAACGAAAACGAGATTCCGCCGTTTTTTTGGCAGGCGTATTCGTCAAGTGCGGTTGGTGCACTGGCTACAAGGCAAGGCGATAAAAGACTGCTAAGCGAGCAAGCAGACATTGCAAACAATAGCCAAAGCCCACTTTTGGTGGATAGGTTGGCATGGAATGAGCCACTGGTTTCAACTGCTCATGCCGAGGGAGAACTCTTCCCGCCGGCAGAACCTGTCAGATACGGCCAACCTAAATCCAACCTCAGGAATACTGCTACCGGCGCAAAGACAAACTCAAATCTGGAATCTCATACGCACTATTTGCAGTTGAGCGCGAAAGCGGATGAGGTATTTGCCCAGGATACTGCTAAAATATCTGTCCCGAACAGAAGTCTAAGAATCCAAAGAATCACAGAGACAAGCAGACCTCGAAAATCCGAATCCCTTGCTTTGCCTGTTAAGGGACTTAATATACCTTTCGCTGATATCGCACTACAGGACGGCGATAGCGTTATAGTTGAACCCTTGCAGCAGCCACTCTTTACGGTTATAGGATTAATCACCAGCCCGGGCAACTTCCCATATCCACCTGATGTTCAGTACACACTTATGCAGGCAATAGGATTTGCCGGCGGACTGAATCAAATTGCCGAGCCTCGATACGCGACCATTTACCGCTTAAAGCGGAACAGCAAGTGTGTCAGTGTGACTTTCCCGATAAAGAATAAATCGAAGCTGGCAGATGCTTCAAATACCTTAATAAAACCAGGTGACATTATCGCAGTCGAACAAACGCCCAGAACACGCACGGCGCTGTTTTTTAACAATGTATTCAGGATCAATGTCGGCACGTACTGGAGATTAAACGAGAGTGAAAATTAGAATTAATAACGAAGAAAACATCTTTGATAAAAAGGAGCAGAGGGCAACATTATGATAAGTCGGACCGGAAATAATGAAACAGAAGCACAAGATAATATGCGATCCTTATCTGTTGGAATAGTGCCCGAAGATCTTGTCCAAATCATATGGCGCAATAGATGGATTGTGTTGCTAACCATAGTTATAGCTCTGGGAATTGGTTTGACTTATATTACCGTTGCGACGCCTGTTTACACCAGTACGTCCAGGATCTACGTCCAGCAGAGCGGGCCAAAGATCCTCTCTGAAGCCGAAGGAGTAATGACACAGTCAAAGAATTACCTTTATACCGAGGCAGAGCTCCTGAAATCGACACCAATAATCTCATCCGCCCTCGAAAGAACCGACATAAAACATCTAAAGGTTTTTCGTAAGATCGACAATCCCGTTGACTACCTGAAGAAAAAAGGGCTTAGTGTCTCGGTTGGTAAAAAAGACGACATCATCGATATCTCCTCCGATTCGCCGGATCCGGTTGAAGCCGCCCGGTTGGTCAATGCAATCGTGGATTCCTATAGAACATACCATGCAACCCGCAAGCGCAGCACAAACGGAGAGGTCTTAAGAATACTCCAGGATGAAAAACGCAGCAGGGACAAAGAACTGACACAGAAGCTCAAGGCGATGATGGCTTTGAAAAGTGAGAACATCGCCTTAGCTTTTGAGGACCGTAACAGCAACATCATCCTTGACAGACTCGATACTTTATCTGCGGAGTTAACACAAGCTGAGCTTCAAATGGTGGAAGCAAAATCTGTTCACGAAAATTACAAGGCAATGACCGCCGATCCTGTAAGGCTCAAGCTGTTTGCAGAGAGTGAAAGGGCGAAGGGAGCTTATATCTCCAACGCCAACGAATGGTCGCAGCTCGAAGCGGAATTTGAACAGTTACATATGCAGCTTAGTGACCTTCAAAAACAGCCCGCTCAAAACCAGTCAGCAGTGAATGCTCTTCAGACAAAGGTAAAGCAGATTGATAATAGACTTTCTTTCTTGTACAGGAAGTTTGCCGAGACACAAGTGGCCATTGCGGAGCAACAGTACATAGCAGCAAAGCAAAAAGAAGAGCAGATCGCCGGTTATTTTGAAGCGCAACGTCAGGAGGCACTTCAATTCAACAAGCAGCACGGTGAGTACACGATACTAAAATCAGAATGGGAGCAGACAAAAAAACTCTGCGATATTCTTGACGATCGCATAAAGGAAATCAATATTACTGAGGATACGGGCAGCCTGAACATCAGCGTACTCGAAACCGCTCGCCCAGCGGACAAACCATCGAAGCCTCCCAAGGCCAGATACATGGCGATCGCGCTTCTTTTCGGTCTTGTTCTCTCCGGTGGTCTGGCCCTCATTCACGACAGGATGGATCAGCGGCTCCACTCAATGGAAGAAATTTCTGCCGCCCTCGGGTTGCCGGCTCTCGGCGTGGTCCCCTCTATGTCACGAAGAGAGGGGCCGGCCATTCGGGGTAAGAAGGCGTATCTGGATTCCAAGTCTATGTGGGCTGAGACATATCGTACGATTCGAACGGCGGTGTTATTCAGCGATTCTAAGGCGAAGTCAAGGACCATCCTCGTAACCTCACCCGAAGCGGCTGATGGTAAGTCGACGGTGGTCAGCAATTTGGCTATTGCCATGGCTCAGGCCGGACAAAAAACACTTGTCCTCGAAGCGGATTTTCGAAAGCCCATGCAGTACAAGATTTTCGGTGTGAACCATAACAACAAGGGACTGAGCAGTGTGTTGACCGGGGCTGATGAACTCGAAGAAGTCATCAAGTCAACCTGTGTTTCCGGTTTGGACATCTTGACGTGCGGACCGGACGTGCAAAATCCTTCTGAGACACTCCATAGTGCGAGCTTTGCCAAACTCATAAAGCTTCTGGCGAAACAATATGACCGAATCATTGTTGATTCGCCTCCTGTGCTGCCCGTCACCGACGCACAAATTCTGGCTTCAATCTGCCAGATCACTATCTTGGTACTAAGGGCTGAAAAATCCACCCGAAAAACCAGCCAGCAAGCTCGTGATGCCCTCCAACGTGTCGGCGCACGAGTCCTTGGCGTGGTTGTGAACGATGTTCCAAAGAATGGACGATATGGCTATTATGGTGGTAATGGATACTACGACAGCGGCAATAGGGCCGGTTCCCGAAAAAACAAGACAAGCACAAGCCTCCCAAAACCTGCTGTCGTTATTACAAGATCTGAGCACCCTGAACATTCGGACAAATCAGGATCGCTTAGTATTGCGGAAAGGCAGAAAGTGCTTCCCGTAAGAAAGAAGTCTGTAGCCGGCCGCAAAGAAACAGCGGGTGTTTATGACGGCACATGATGGTTTTACCAGCTCAAACAACTCAGAATTGCAAAGGATTGCAAATGATCGATCCCGTAAAGGCCGGCATTATTGATGCCCAAGCTGCAAATTGCGGCAGCTATGCTCCTTTCAAATCTCCGGACTGGAGTCGCAGACAACCTTCTTTCGGATAGGCGGCATCTGCAACGCGAAAGGACTGAATAATGTCCGGCGTTGCAGTTGTGTTAAGAAGAGGAAGAGCAAGAGTCCGTCATCAAAGGTATTTCATACCAGATTGGTGAGGGTGAAAATAAGGAAATTCTCGCCGGGTGCCTCGTCAGGTGCACCGACGAGAACGGAGTGCGCGCGAGGAGAGTATATGCTGAGTCTGTCTGAAAATCCATCGATTTTAACGCCGGAGGTGGAATCCCTGACCGAACTTCACGGAACCTGGTGGATCGCCTACACCCGGCCGCGATTCGAGAAAGCCTTCGCCTGGGATCTGTGCAGTCACGGCATAGGCTACTTTTTACCGATGTATGAAAAGACTATCTTCTCGGGAGGGCGCTATCGCCGTCTCATGTCACCGCTTTTTACATCGTATGTGTTTTTCTGCGGCACAGAACAAGACAGGTATATGGCCATGAGAACAAACCGTCTGTGCCACACATTGGACGTTGCGGACCAGGAGCAACTGATAGAAGAGCTGACCGGCATCGAATCCGCTCTTTTGTGCAAGGCAGTAATTGACGGTTATCCGGGCCTGCCCGTGGGCAACCGTTGCAGGATCGTCTCCGGTCCGATGAGGAGTACCGAAGGCGTAGTTGTCGAAAGGAAATGTGCCAGGGCCCGCATTGTTATTGAAGTGACTATTCTCACTCAAGGCGCCCTTGTAGAAATCGATGCGGACCTCCTGGAGCCGTTGGAGTAAACTTTAAAAATTGGTCTGAATATGAACATCTACTTATTTGTATATCTGGGCTCTCTCGTGCTTGCGATGATGATGACGCCCGCTGTAATCTGGATCGCTCGCCGGCTCGACATCGTAGATGTTCCGGGTGCGCGGCACATGCATACACGCCCCGTCTCACATGTCGGAGGCGTGGCCATCTTTCTATCAATGATGGCTCTGAGCATTACTGTGCTATGGTTCTCTAATTTTGCCGGTACCACCGGTGAGCCTATACTCGGGCAATTGCGCATTCTGCTTTTTGCTGCCTGCTTCATATTCATAGCCGGGCTGATCGACGACGTGAAGACAAAGGGTCTGCGGGTACGGGTCAAGTTTGTCGCGCAGATCGCTGCTGCCGTCATGATTTGTGCCGTCGGTATTCGTATCAAATCGGTGGTGATAACCGATTCGATAACGCTGAATTTCGGCTGGTTCTCCTGGCCGCTTACGCTTCTCTGGATCGTGGGTGTCACTAATGCCGTGAATCTAAGCGACGGGCTGGATGGTCTTGCCGGCGGGATTTGTGCCATCGCCTGTGGAGTGGTGGCCATATTTGCCGCTTCCACGGGCAATGTGGCGGTAGTCGTACTCATGCTTGCACTGCTTGGCAGTGTCACCGGCTTTCTTTACTTCAACTTCAATCCGGCAAAGATTTTTATGGGCGATTGCGGCAGCATGTTCCTGGGCTTTACGATTGCCTCGTCAAGTGTTCTCTGCTTTTCAAAATCTTCCGCACTCGTGGGGCTTGCTCTGCCGGTTGCGGCTCTGGGTGTCCCTATCTTCGATACGTTTTTTTCCATGTTGCGTCGTTTTCTGGAACGACGATCCATATTTTCCGCCGACCGCAGCCATTTCCACCACAGACTGATCGACCTGGGCTTTACACAGCGTCAGGCTGTCATCGCAATCTATGGCGTGACACTACTGGCTTCCGGGCTGGGAATGCTCATGATAGTTACGCCCAGGATCTATGTTCTGATCATCTTCTCTTGTATCTTAATTTTATTGCTTCTTGTATTCCACATTGTTGGCTCCATACGATTAGAGCAAATCATGGCGGCTATGCAGAAAAGATATATGATTATCCACAGGGAGCATGAGGAGCGAAAGAGCTTCGAGGAGGCGGCATTGTATTTTCGCCGAGCGGCGACGTTTGATCAATGGTGGCAGGCCGTCTCAACGGCTGCGGGCAAAATGGAATTCCGGACCGTCGATCTGCCTCTGGTAAATCGTGACGGCACCTCTCGTGCCTTAAACTGGCGTCACAACGGCCACGATCCCAACCCCGGCCCGGAGGAGCTTATTCAGGTTCATGTGCCTGTTCGCGACCGTCGCTCCGGTTCATCGCTGCATTTAAGGATCGAGCTTTACAAAAACGACTCACTCGAATCCGCCGGCAGAAGAGTAACCCTCTTTGCGCGCCTTATTGATGAACATGACATCAACAAACTTCGGATAGAAAGACAAGGATTGGAGAATGCCGGAGGCGATCGGGCGCCTCTTTACTTCTGATCGCTGAAGTCCTTCGTGTAAACCCGGATATAACAGAAGAATGAATGAACAGTATATCACAACTTCAAAACGGCTTATCCATAACACAATCTTCAATGTGATGACCCTCGTGACTAGTGCGGTAATCACCTTTTTCCTGATACGCTTTTTTTTGGCACAACTCGGCGAGAGCAGGTACGGTGTATGGGTGCTGATCGGTTCTATCTTTCAGTACCGACGGCTGCTGGACATGGGAATGAACAGCTCTATCGACAGATACATTCCCGTGAATCTGGCAAGGCGTGATGACGATGCGAT
>CAZSOR010000027.1:0-9834 GCA_964608395.1 uncultured Pirellulales bacterium | reverse complement strand
CTGACGGAGCTTTTGATGCTCCTTCTGCGGACCTTTTTAGTGATTATCCTGTTGGGTCAGGGATACGGCCTGCTCACGATGGGGCTCATATATGGGGCCAGTGAAGTTATCGTGAAATTCGCACAGTTGGTCTATGCGAGAAAGCTCCTGCCGGACGTCTCTATCACTATCAGGAGTATTGACTTCAAGCTTCTCAAAGAAATGCTGGTATACGGAATCAACACGTGTTTGTACAGAACGGGTGGTCTGCTTATCTTGAAGGCTACGGATTTGGTTATCGCCATCTACATCGGGACCGCGGAGGTCAGCCAATTCGCTGTTGCCATAGCCGGCATTCTCCTGTTGTCACAATTGCTGCGTGCTTTTGCTACCGCGATAAAGCCTGCTGTCAGCGACCTTGACGCCCGAGACGAACACTCAAGCGTGCGAGAGATCTCGTTTCTCATGCAAAAATACAGCCTGCTTTTGATTGTTCCGGCTGCATGTTTTTTGATTGTGATGGGCAGGGAGTTTCTGCATGTATGGGTTGGGGAAAAATTCCAGGACCCGAGTGTAGTCAACAGTCTGGGCGTCGTGCTGGCCATTCTGACAGTTGGACACTGTTTTAGATTGGCACAATACAGCAATTTTTTAGTGCTGGTCGGGAAAGGAGAACATAGATTTTTTGGCCTTATAACCGTGGTGACGGGGCTGCTCTGCATCTCAGCCTCCATTGTCTCAGTAAAGGTATTCAATTTGGGATTGCTCGGAATCGCGTGGTCGAATTGTGTGCCGATGGCATTGATATTCGGTATTGTCCTGCCGATCTACTTCAACACGAAAATGAAAATATCGATGCGGGAGAGTATTGTCAGGATTTGGTGGCCTGCGTTGTTAGGGTGCACGCCGACCGTAATTGTAATAATCCTCTGGAAGTCATTTCATTCTCCCGCGTCCTGGATAAGTATTGCAGCGGTGGTTGTATTATCCATGACACTGACCTGTATCAGTGCCTGGTGTTTCAGCCTGACGTCACGGGAACGTGAAAGACTTGCGAAGACCTTGAAGCTCCGTTGGCGGCGGGATTCGTCGATCAGCTCAGGAAAAAATCCTTTGGCGCTGCGAGAAGAATAAAACGACAGGAGGCAACAGCAAGAAATGCCAAAGCGGCAGTTTTCTTCAGGAAGATTTGTATGATTATTCGTGGATCCAATATATCGACCGCTGTGACACAACAGCCGGCAGTGCTTGGCTGGAGACTACCTGCCGCGGGTTTCTTTGTCTATAGCATGATTGCTATCGGCGCGCTTATTGTTGATGCACGAGGCTTCCTTGTTATTGGTGGCGCAGTAATGTTTCTTTTCGTTTGTATCGCGTGGTGCAGGGGCATCATGGCTGTAAGTGTCGATAAGAGTGTACTGCTCGTTTTTTGCATTATGCTGCTGTCGATATTCGCAACGTTGTATGACCCGACGAACACGGTATTTCACAACCTTCTAAAGCACGTTGCGGTTTGTATCCTGTATATTTTCATTTTCAGCATGGGCCTTGCCCCAATCTATTCGACACCGTTTCGCACGATCTTTGTTCTCGTCCTGTTATTCATGGGCATTGTATCGTTCATTGTACCAAACGTCAGCGAGACGGATGATGTGATGCGCATGTCGGGTTTCTTTGTAAATGCGAACAATTTCAGCCTTACGATGATGACATTGTTGTTTTTGATTAATGAGGAGAAAGACAGCAGGGCAAAGAAGATCTCAATCCATGCAATTCTCGTTCTGTTTTTAATATTATCGGGTACAAGCGGAGCCATCCTGGCATATCTCGGAGCGATGCTGTTCAAATACTTCATATTGCTGAAATCTTCTCACAGGTACCGGAATAAATGGATACTGGTATCCATCGGCATAGCTCTGGTCCTGCTGGGATGTATGCTGACAACCAACCTGTTTATGGATGTCCCTATAGTGAAAAGGATTGTCACCCAGCTTTCTTTGGTTTGGCACGAACTGCCTTTGGCCGCTTCGGGCTATGAATTGGATTATGGTAAACTGTCGAGCATGTACGGCACCAGTGACTGTTCCGGGATTTGGAGAATTTCGCATTGGCGTACGTGCATCGATGTTATCGCAGATGCGAATATTGTCCAGTTAATTTGCGGCTATGGAATTGGCGCATCGAGCCTGCTTTTATACAAGGTCCCGCATAACGATTTTTTAAGAGTTTTGATGGAACAGGGTATCATCGGGCTCACACTGTACATAGCTTTCTTTCTGACCGTGTTTCGACGAATCGACTGGAGATACAGATATTGCATCATTGCGATCGCGCTATACTGCTTCAGCGAGAACAATATGGACAACCTGCTGTTCATGACTATTTTTGCTTTCTTTTTGGCCAGCGCTCAGAGCAAAGCACCAATACACCCTCCTACAGCCCAGCAATGAAAGGATAACGATGCGCATTGCCATGGTAAATAACTACTACTTTCTCAAAGGCGGCGCTGAGCGTGTCCTGTTTGAGGAAAAAAAGATTCTGGAGGCTCATGGCCATGAGGTTCCCGTGTTCTCACAAGCACATCCCCACAACGAACATTCGAAGTTTAGTGATTACTATTCGCCTTTTAAGGATTGGAGACATACATCCCGACTTCAAAAAATCCCCACGGCGTTGAACATTATGTATGACCGTCGAACAGCCCGAGGCTTTAATCGCTTCCTCGAAGCGGCCGATTCCGATATCGTTCATGCACATAACATATACGGCGGGCTGACCACTTCCATCCTGGATGTCGCGAAAAGAAAGGGTGTCCCTGTGGTCATGACCCTTCACGATTATAAGTTAATCTGTCCTTCATATCTTATGCTTAACAGGGGCGCAGTGTGCGAAGGTTGCAAAAACGGCCGGTTCATCCATTGCCTGCTCAGGACATGCCATAAAGAAAGTCTGACAGCTTCCGGTGTCTACTGTATAGAGTCGTATCTTAACAAGTGGCTGCATAAGTACGATACGATTCGCTATTTCATTTGCCCCAGCATGTTTTCCCTGGCAAAACATGCAGAGCATGGAATACCACGAGATCGACTGCTTCACATTCGGAATTTTGTGGATTTCAGGATACATAAGCCTCAATACGAAAACGGCAGGTATGCGTTGTTCGTCGGCCGGCTCTCAAAGGAAAAAGGGATTCTAACGTTACTCACCGCTATCGAGCATCTGGATGTCCCTGTTCGTATCGTCGGCGATGGTCCGCTCAAAGCTGATTACGAGGACTTCGTCGGGAAACACAGAATGGACCACGTGACTTTCGAAGGCCATAAGTCTGGAGATGATCTTAAGCAACTCTATGAGAATGCGGCCTTCCTTGTGATGCCTTCAGAATGGTATGAGAACGCCCCGATGACTATTTTGGAAGCCTATGCCTATGGAAAGCCGGTTGTGGGATCCAGCATAGGTGGTATTCCTGAGATGATTGACCATGAAAGGACTGGGATGCTCTTCGAGATGGGAGACACCGGCCAGCTCGCCGAATGTATCGGAAATCTCTGGTCAAACAAATCCCTCTGCCGGGAGATGGGACATGCTGCTCGCGACAAAGTGGAAAGAGAATTTTCGTCCGAGGTGCACTATGAGCATTTAATGGATGTTTACAGGAATCTATGAATTGAAAAATGAATCGCAGAGATTTTATCAAACTTAGTTCTTGCTGTCTTTTGGGCGGTACAGTATGTCCCTGGATGCAGAATCCGGCGTGGGCGCGTCAGACGGGCAGTAATATTATTGAGCTGGAAATAACGGATGAGGAGCTGGTTAATCCGGGGATGGGATTTGAAACATTCCATTCTTTCAACGGAGATGACCGAAACAGGTGGGCGGAGAATTACCCGGAATGCTCTATTGCATATTTCCGTTTTTACTGGGACAAGCTCGAACCGCAAGAGGGCAAATATAACTTTGAGTTAATTGACTCGCTACTGGAGAAAGCACAGGAAAGAAGGCAGGATCTGGCCCTGCGGTTTATGCCCACAAGCTCGGCAGACTTAACTGCCGGAACTCCAGAATGGTACATGGAGAAAGCAAAAGGCTACTGGTACAAAAAAAACAATCGTGATGGATGGGCGCCCGACCATAACGATCCTTATTTTCTCGCCAGGCAGGAGGAATTGATAAGTGCGTTTGGAGAACGTTACAATGGTCATAAGAACATTATTCGTATGGACATCGGAAGCGTCGGATTCTGGGGCGAATGGCACATGTCGCATACGGAGCCGGCAGTTCCAATGATTAGCGAAGAAAACGCCGTCAAAATTATCGACATGTATCTGAAGTACTGGGACAGTATCCCTCTGTCGATGCTGATCGGATACGTGCCGGGCTTACGTTATGCCGTCAGCAAAGGAACGGGCTGGCGGGCGGATTCGCTTGGGGATTACGGCCATTTTTCCGATACATGGTGTCACATGTTCAATTCTTATCCGCAAAATTTAGAACAAGCCGAGGCATGGGAAGCATGGAAGAGCGGCCCTGTCGCATTCGAACCGCCGGGAACGATGCACGACCTGGACAAATATGTGCCGGCCAAAGGCGGCGGTTACGACAATATGTGGGACCAGGCTTTACAATGGCATGGTTCCGCTTTTAACGCCAAATCGAAATCAATTTATACGCATCAGGTCCCTTCAATTGAACGTTTCTTAAGACGATGCGGATACCATTTTGCATTAAATCGTATTGTTCTGCCGAAAATCCTGTCCCCGGGCCAGCGATATTTCCCTCTTGACATGGAAATTGAGAACACAGGAGTCGCCCCGGTTTATAAGCACTATATCCCGGCAGTAAAGCTTACGGGCGGCTGGGGGTCGGTCATTATGACCTCAGGAGCAAGAGCTTGCCAGTGGCTGCCGGGGAAGCATCGAGTTCAAGAGGATATGTTATTGCCGGATTCCCTCGGGGCAGGCAACTATGTTGTCTCGTTCGGAATTCTGGATCCGAGCAATCATTTGCCGGCGATCAGATTAGCGAATAAGGGTGCGGACCCTGAAGGATGGTATCCTTTGGGCATAGTGGAGAAACAGAGTTGAATCATACCCATTGGAAAATAACCCGTTAAAACTCAAACCTTGTGTTGCGGCACGCACAACAATGGAGAATCAGTCATGAAGATAGCTTTTTTAGCCGTTAAAAACATTATGCGGGGCGGAGGTATCGAAAAGTACACATCGGAACTCGGTTCGCGCCTGGTCCAACGCGGGCATGAAGTCACCGTTTACACGATGCGTCACTATGGCGATGTGCCTGAGCGCTATCTGGGAATGCGGATTGTGAGTGTTCCGTCATTCGCCACACCGTGCCTGCAGAAACTGTCTTGTTCGGCAACTGCTGCGATTAACTCAAGCTGGAAGAAAAAATATGACATCGTACATTTCCACAGTTTTGCCCCGGGTGCTTTTGCATGGCTTCCCAGGCTGCGCGGGGCCAAATGCGTACTGCAGTTGCATAGTCTGGAATGGAAACGCAAACGCTGGGGCACCGTCGGCTCATCCGTCGTGAAGATTCTGGAAAAACTGGCCTTGTCCCAATCTCATATTAATACGGCCGTTTCCCGGACACAATGCGCTTTCTATCGAACGCATCGTGGGATTGAAATGCAGTACATCCCCACGGCGGCCGATGTCAAACCTAAAACCGAAGCCAGCGAAATATACCGACTGGGTCTTGAGCCGAATGCGTATATTCTTTTTGCCTGTCGCCTGGTGCCCGAAAAGGGCGCCCACTATCTGGTTTCGGCGTTTCGACGGCTGGATACGGATATGAAACTTGTAATTGCCGGCGATGCCCAGGGTGCTGTGGAATACAGGAAGAGACTCATTGAATTAGCTGGGGGCGATCCGCGCATCCTGTTTCCCGGCTTTGTCGAGGGACGTCTTATCGAAGAGCTTTTCAGTCACTGCTATATGTATGTGCAGCCTTCCGAAGTGGAGGGTTTGTCTCTGAGTATTCTCGAAGCAATGAGCTACGGTCATTGCTGTCTCGTCAGTGACATTCCGGAAAACCTGGAAGCCATCGGAGACGCCGGTTTTCACTTTACCAATAGAAACATAGACGATCTAACGGACCACCTGCGTTGGCTGCTCAAGCACAGCGAGGATGTGGCCTCTGTGAATGTCGGGGCCAAAGAGCGTATCAGACAACATTATTCCTGGCAGTCGATCAGCGAGCAGATTGAGAAGTTGTATTTGAGCATCTTGGATGGCCGACACTATACGGCCGAAAAGAAGACTCCATTGTCGCAAAGCATACCCATCCGCTGACTGCCGCCTCCGTTTTTAACACGAATAACCGGAGTGTAAATATATCAGACTTCGATGTGCGATAGAATTATGCTGGATAAATGTTTGTATCAAATAGTGAAATCGAAAAGCCGTGCTTAGGATCATAAATGTTCAGTGATGTCCCGATAAATAAGCCGTCTCCAAAGATCATACTGTCACTACGTAAGATCGCAGGAATGCCGGTTGCCCTCATAAGATACGGATTTCCGCGTTGTTTGCATGTCGGTTATATCTGTTTTGTCTTGCCTGTCGTAATGCCGGTGTTGCCTATTTGTTTACGACTTTATACGTGGATCAAGAGGATGGGGCTGAAATACTATTTTGCAGAGAAAAAGATACGGTATTGGCGGCAGAACAAGGAGACGCTGCTGAGTCTTGCGGATAAAGGTTATAAGACTAAGGTGCAACAACTGGGATTGGATTGGGAGAAAGTCACGTCATCCGAAAATGCCCGGCGACAAATACACAAAGTGGCGCTTGGTGAAATAGACCAGGATGGATTCCTGCTGTCGAAGGTGGGGGCAATCTCAAACGTGCCGATTGTTTCTAAAAAGCAGTTTCTGGCAAGAAAAAGATTTGGCCTGCGAGTAGTAGCTATAGATGGGTATGTCTGCATAGAAAAGCATTACAAAGGAAATAAATCCTCGTTTGTGAATGAGATAGAAGCGCATTACCACCTCGGGCGTGCCGGCTGTAATATACCTGTGATAATGGACGTTGATTTCGACAATTTGACGCTGACCTTTTCGTACATTTCGGGCCCGGTCCTCCGCGAAGAGCTGGCCGGGAGAGGCGCGGTTGTTCGAGACCGTGACATAGAAGAAAATCCAGAATTGACACGTTTTGGCAAAAGAAAGAGAGCGCTTAATCGCACCGCGGAATGCAGGCGTGTTTTAAGCGAAGTCGTTGACTCGCAATTCATCGATCATGTCTTCGCCGAACTTAATAAGATGCACGAGGCCCGTTTCATATGGAACGATATCAAGTACGGCAACATAATTATCGAGGAGCGGTCCGGCAAGCCGTTCTTAATCGATTTTGACTGGGCCCTTCGCTTTGAAGGATTGGGGAAAAATGCTTTCAGAATTCTATGTGACCGGGATATAGAAAAATTCAACGCGTGTTTCGGCACAGAAAAGTTGACATATAAAAGAGTAAAAAGTGAACTGGAGCACCGAACGAACAACAAGACCTTTGCCCCCGTTTATTTTGGTTTCGGTCTCAGGAACAGCAACATCCGGAATACAAACAATGAATGCGGTCGCTGGCAATCCGTTCTCAGGAACAACCTGCTCAGCGTGTCGGGAAAACGTATTCTGGATTTGGAATGCACCAATGCCGTCGATGCGATTCAGATGCTGCGAAGCGGGGCGCAAGAGGTGGTGGGAATATCATGCGAACCTGGGGAAATTTCACAGGGTAATTTTGTCAAGTCGGCATTTGAGTGGGCCGAGAACAGGCAATACGCATTCAAATATGTACAGGCAAATACGGATGAACTCTCGGAAATAAACCTTGGCAGCTTCGATATAGTCATGGCACCATGTCCCACAGAGCATCCTGGCAATGGTTCTTTCGACAATCTCGTAAAGCATATAAGCACGATAGCTCCTACTTTTGTGCTCCAGTGCAATCCTGCCACGAATATAAATCGGCGAGAACAGCTTGCCTGTGAGAAGGCGGCCGTGGAATATGCCTTGAATGCGCTCAGTTCTAACGGATTTCCAGTCACTCAGGTGGTCGCGTCCTACAAAAATTCTCGCCCGTTAATAATAGGCACAATTGAAAGACGAATACTTTATGATATGTAGTTCATGTTGTTCGTGCCGGCAAGCTCCGGGACTCAGCTATAACTACATGCATATAAGGAAACCAGACTAATTTTTTTTGGAGGTGTTGTTATGTCAATCCATTGCAGATCGTGTCATGGTCGGTTCGACTGTCTGCAAACATGTTCCAAGCCCCGTCCCATGAATAGACTGTTCAAAGTGTACCAGAAGGTCCGAAGTTATGCGGTTTGGTGTTTTGAGAACATGGGTGTATGGCGAACGCTAAGTAATGTCTTGATCGGCAGATGCCCGCCCAAGCGCAATAGTCAAGGCCCTCGGCAGGCATTAGCTGAGAACGAAAAATTGTCTAACGATTCGGAGGTCCTTGGTTTAAGACCGGGCGAGCTCGTAGAGGTCAAATCAATTGATGACATCCTGACCACGCTCGGTCCGGATAGAAAGTATAAGGGGCTTTTGTGGATGACGGGCATGAGGAAGTACTGCGGCAAACGATACAGAGTCCTCAAACGCATTGAGAATATATTGCTCGAGACCAATGGCGAGTCGAGAAAAATGAAGAATACTGTGATGCTCGAAGGAGTCATGTGCGATGGATCCGAATTCGGCGGTTGTGACCGGTCCTGCTTTCACTTTTGGAGGGAAGCATGGCTCAAAAGAATCGAAGAAGAAGACTAATCCCGGACAACTTTCAAAACACTATTTTTAGAATGCACGGAGGATTAAACAATGGATGTCGATATTTGTAATGCCAACCGTCCTGAATTAGATGATTTTGTTCGACGGATGCCAGGGGCCAAACTCTGTCACCTCTTCGCATGGGCCCAGAACGTCGTACGACCGCTGGGACATAAATCCTTCCACCTGGTTGCATATCAGAACAGCAACGTATGCGGGATTCTTCCCCTGACACTTATCCGCAGCCGACTGTTCGGTAATAGAATGATCTCTCAGGCATTCAGCAACTACGGCGGCCCTCTTGCCGAAAATGAAGCGGCTTCAAGGGCTCTATACGAGCGTGCCATCGAACTGAGCGAAGAAAAAGATTGCGAGTCGATGGAATTCAGGAACATCGAGCCGATGCCTTACGACTTGCATCTGCGTACCGACAAAGTCACCATGTGTCTACAGCTAACCTCCGATCCGGCCGAACTCTGGAGAAGCTTGCGACCCCAGATGCGCAACCGCATCCGCAAAGCCGAGAAAGCAGGCCTCATGGTTGTAACCGGCGGCTCAGAGATGTTGGCCGATTTCTATCGAATATGGACCCGGCGAATGCATCAGGTGGGAACGCCATGTTATCCCCGCAAGCTCTTCAGTGCGGTTCTCAAAACCTTTCCTGATGACAGTCGCATTTTCCTTGTGCATTTGAACGGAACACCCGTGGGGGGATTGTTCGTATACGGTTATAACGGGTTGGCGCAAAGCCGGTGGGGAGCCGTCCTGACCGAGTATAATGACATCAGTCCGAATTATCTCCTGAACTGGGCAGCGATGGAACACTTCGGCGCTTCGGGCGCACAATGGTTCGATTTTGGCAGAAGCACAGTGGGTAGTGGACAGCATGTATTTAAGAAACGATGGGGGGCCAAACAGATTCCTTTGGCGTATCAGTATTGGACAAGCCCGGGCCACAATTTGTCCATCGCCAAACCGGACAATCCAAAATATGCAGCACGAGTGGAGACATGGAAAAAGCTGCCGCTATGGTTCACACGGCTGGCCGGCCCATA
>CAZSOR010000026.1:22049-25701 GCA_964608395.1 uncultured Pirellulales bacterium | reverse complement strand
CGTGATATGCCCTGGAACCGGACTAATTCGTATTCCGGCACGAATCCCAATTTCTCGTAGATGGGCCGGCCGGCGGCAGTCGCGTCAAGACGAACCGTCTGAACTTTTCGCCCGTCAAGATAATCGAGAGAATGTCTCAAAAGCGTTTTGCCGACACCCCGGCCCCGCGATTGCTTATCAACAAGGACCATGGCAATCCAGGCCACATTCTCAAAGATACAGGTGGTGGTGGTCCCGACGGAGCATTCGTCAAGTTCGGCCACAAAACAGCCTTCCGGCTCCATGTTCATAAAACGCAGCCAGTCCGATTCGATCTGGTTCCATCCCGCCTGCCGGGATAATCGTAATCCAAGCCGAAGATCATCAAATGTCATCAGTCGAATTTCTATCATATCCGCCAACTATACAAAATTCCCGGTAATCCGAAAAGCCCGGCTTTTTACAGCACGAATAAATACTGCCCAGAGAATTTCACAAGGCGGCTCTCACGGACACTGTAGACATGAAGAGATTGAAGTTTCAGAGTGATAGCTGCTCAGTCTTCGTCGAGGTCACTGTATTCGTTAAAAATGCCGGACCGCAATCTTTGCTGCCTGCTTATTGCCGCCTTGCTGAATTCTGCAATGTCAAACTGTGGACTCTGCTTTTTTGATTTTAAGTCCTGCTCTGAGCTTTCTTCAGGAACCTTTTCAGATTTTTCCTGTTCGGATTTTACGAGTTGAAATTTTTCGTTAACGGCCGCGATCTCGGAGGCCTTTTGTATTGGGTGCGGCCTGACGGGGCTGCTATCGGTAACTTTGAGTTTAAATGGTTCGTTGTCGGGTACAATCTCGTAAACCTTTTTTTGGGGGCGCTGCTCGGCCTGCTTACTATAGGTGATTTCATGTTGAAATTGTTCGATAACGGCTGCAATCTCAGCGACCTTTTGTTCGGGGAGTTCCTCGACTTGCCTGCTGTCGGTGACTTCGTTTTGAATTTGTTCGTTGACGGCTGCTAACCTTACGGTCTCCTGCTGACCGAGCAGCTCAGTTTGCCGACTTTTGATGATTTCATTATGGCGTTGCTTAAGCTCCTTGATTGCTATTTTGAATCCTTTTTTTGTATTCTTCCGCCTCTTTCGCCTTCCGGGATTTTTCGGAACATGAGTCGAGCGACCCTTTTCAATATGATCGGTTCGGCCGCTGTTTGTATTGTGGTCGGCCAATTTGATACCGATGATATCTCGTAATAGAGCATTGCCGGGCAACACTTTTCGCCGTGATCTCAGGACAAGTACTATTATAACTATAACCAGAGCTGCTATAGCTGCCAGCAGCATCGCCAATTCTTCCCATTGTCTTGAGGATAGCCACGAAAAATACTGGTTGAGTCTGTTTATGATGTCTTCTACGGTCATCATTTCTGCCTCCTATCCTTGTGCTAATCGCAAATCCATTCGCATTCAATTCTGCCGTAGGGTCGTATTCGATGCAATTTAAACTCGTACACTTCTACCTATAATTAATTATCGTTAATATTTACAATTATACACTTTTTAAAATCTCTTTGCAACAGTTGCTCCGCCGGTTTTTTACGAAAATGTAGCGGCATGAAGCGTTACCAAAATCGGTCTTTGAACCGGAATCTGTTGCAAAGCTCACTCCCGGCCTAATACCTTGAGCTTGTTGGCATCTGGGATTGGAACAGGACTAACGACAGGTTGTCGTTGGAGATTCTTCGCTGTGCTCAGACATGTCCGTGAGCCGGGCGAAGGAATGACAAGTTTCATATATTCTGCTCAAAACTACACTTACGAAAAAATCGGTCAAGTTGTAAAAAAATTCGCCCTTCAAACGTAGATTTTTAGCTTTTTGGGCCATGGACGCCATGGTCTAATTCTTAACGGCCTCACTTACGGCGTGTTTTGTGACTCTTACGGGTGGATGTTCGATTAGTATTTACTGATTTATGTTGTTAGGGATATCAGAGGGATATCAGGGGATATCTATGAGCAAGCGTTTGTCAAGACGTTCGCGGGATTTTTTCACGGGCACTATAGATATGAAGAAATTGAAGTTTCAGACCGGCAACGGTTCAGTCTTCGTCGAGGTCACTGTATTCGTTAAAAATCCCGGACCGCAGTCTCTGCCGTCTGCTTATTGCCGCCTTGCAGAATTCTGCAATTTCAAGCAGCCGGGCCTGCTTTTTTGATTTTAAGTCTTGCTCTGAGCTTTCTTCCGGGACCTTTTCAGATTGCCCCTGTTCAGATTTTTCGAGTTGAAATGGTTCGTTGTCGGGCACAACCTCGTAGACTTTTTGTATGGGGGGCTCGACCTGCCTGCTATCGGTGACTTCGACTTCGTTTTGAATATGAGCTGAGCGATTATTTTCAGTACGATCAATTTGGCCGCCGTTTGTTTTGTCGTCGGCTAATTCGATATCGATGATATCTCGTAACTGAGTAATAGTGGGCAAAACTTTTCGTCGTGATCTCAGGCGAAGTAATATTAGAACTATAAACAGAGCTGCTACGGCTATCAGCAATGGCCACCATTTTTCCAATTGCCTTGAGGATAGCCACAAATAATACCAGTTGAGTCTGTTTGCGATGTCTTCTAAGGTCATCTTTTCAACCTTCTGTCATTATACTAATCGCAAGTCCATTCGCTTTCAACTCCGCCGCAGGATCGTATAGGATGCAATCTGAACTTATATAATCTTATATATTATCCTAATAATATATATTATACACTTATTGAAATCTCTTTGCAATGGTTGCTCTGCCGTTTTTTTAGGTTTTTTTGGACCATGGCCACCATGATCCGATTCTTAACGGCGGCCTCACGTAGAGCGACTTTTGGGAGATTTTCTGGTGGATTTTCACTTAATGCTGCCTTGTGTTTGTTGTTGTTCGCCGCCTGATGCGGCTGCATCGATAAGGTCGGCTTCCAAATCGGCGAGCTTTTCGGCATAATCTTGTTCCGGCGATGAGACCTTTTTAGAATTAATTAACGCCCCGTATGCGACGAAGGCTGCGGCAAGCAGAATTAAAACACCGTAGATGAGTATTATTGTTTTTTTTCTCGTCATAAAAGCAGTCCGTTAAAATTGCGTTTTCGCTTTATCTTGATTTAGCGTTCTCTATATCGGCCGAATATGAGGACGTAATTCATCTGAGTCCGTCATTTTTGATGACAGTTCAGATTTACACAGAAAACGAACACTTTTATGCGGATTGGTCCGATATCACATCAGAGAATACCGTGAATCCGGACTTTTTCAACAGCCCCAACGTTACGAATTACTTCTTCACCATAATTATATCTGAGGCGGAGAAAATTTCGTCCCCAACAGTAATGCCTGTTAATGTCAACATGACCTGACCCGGCTCAACAATAGTCCTCGCCAGGTCACCGTCGAACTTGGCGACCAGATGGCCGAGGGAGTCTGACTTAGTATAATAAGGGGCAATCGGCTCGGTGTCTTCTATTCCATAAAGCAGCAGCGAGCTTCTATCCACCGATCCTATGGGAATATTGGTATGAACAGTGACACAAGCAATGTCACGGCTTCACATAAGTGTGCTTGGGGAAACGGTTATGTTGATTCCGTCTTCTACATTGGGTTTGTTGGCCATCTAAATGCCGGTGATAATGACGGCCAAAAGGACCAA
>CAZSOR010000026.1:0-21949 GCA_964608395.1 uncultured Pirellulales bacterium | reverse complement strand
GTGCCCTTATGGTGACGCATGGGGATCGGATTCCACCACGACGGCTGCGTATACCAGATGGCCCAGCAGGCATCCCAGTCTTCGCCGTAATCATCGAGAAAAACGATTCTTTCGCCGGGCCTTTTGATTTCCGACAGTTTCGTTTTTACTTCGCCGCTACCGGTGAATTCGGCTCCGTTCATAGAATGGACGATACTGTACGTCCGCATTTCACCACGCCCGGCGACCGGACACCGATACAGCTTGGTCATCCTGGCATATTCGAATAAGAGGCCCTTTTCTATAGCACCGAGCTGTTCTTCGACGGGCATTTCGTTTGGCAGGGTTCCCAGCAGCTTTACCCATCCGTCATCGCCGGCTAAGCCACGGACAAGCCGGCTGTCATTATCATCGGTATACATCAGCCAGGCCAAAACGAGACCCTTGAGATTGTTGAGGCAAACTGCACGTTTGCCCTGTTCCCGTGCCCCGTTCATAGCCGGGATCAGAACGGCCATCAATAACGCGATGATAGCGATTACCACCAGAAGCTCTATTAAAGTAAAGCCGATTCCTTTGCTCATAATGGCACTGGGGACAGGTTTATTAAGTAAATCGTACAAATATTTTATACTATTTACGGCCTGGGAGCAAGAAATGTATTAAAGCCGGATTTGTCGGAAATGGTGTTATCTACAGTGATAATGAGGCAATTGCAGGATGTCTGCCCGTTAGAACATCCAGGCAAGCAGAAAACCAACCTCCCCCTCACACCAAATTATTTTTTTTCGATTATCAGTATTTTTTTATTTTTATTGGTGACTGGCCTGTTATGATAGTAGTATTATTGCCAATGAAGAATATTCTTACGTCTCTCAAGAATATCCTCCATAAAGAAAACCGAGAGACAAAATAAACGGCCTTAAACGGCTAAAGGAGCACAGAAGTGAGTACAGGTACAGTAAAATGGTTTAACGGAAAAAAAGGCTTCGGATTTATCACTCCAGACGATGGCGGCGAGGATTTATTCGTTCATCACTCGGAAATCAAGATTGAAGGTTACGCCACTCTTGATGAAGGCCAGAAGGTAGAGTTCGAGATCGGAGAGGGTAAAAAAGGTCCTTGTGCGACGAACGTCATCCCTGGCTAATCCAAAGCAGCACGCCGAAAAACCAACGGGCTCCGCTCAAAGTGGAGCCCGTTTCGCTTTGACATATAATCCGCCGTATACCCATTTCACCGCTCGAGTTTTAAATTATTTTTTTATTTTTATTGAACTCCGGCTGGTTCCCGTAGTATAATAGCATTTAGTGTAGTATATTCTCACGTCTCTCAAGAATATTCTCCCTAAAAAAACCGAGAGACAAAATTTATGGTCGTTAGTAGGCCAAAGGAGCATCGTAGTGAGTACAGGTACAGTAAAATGGTTTAACGGAAGCAAAGGTTTTGGATTTATCACCCCCGACGACGCCAGCGAGGATTTATTCGTTCATCATTCGGAAGTAAAGATGAGCGGCTACGCCTCTCTTGATGAAGGCCAGAAGGTGGAGTTCGAGATCGGGCAGGGCAAAAAAGGGCCTTGTGCGACTAACGTCATCCCCGGCTAATTTAAAGCTAAACACCGGAAAACTAACGGGCTCCTTGAAAAAATGGAGCCCGTTTTCAATTTAATATTTAATCCCCGTATAACCGGCAATAGTCTCAAGTTTACCCGGATTGATTGAAGAGGTAACTTTAGTAAATTTCGAGATGAGTACGGAACATATACGAAATTTTTCGATTATAGCACATATTGATCACGGCAAGAGCACCCTGGCCGATCGAATGCTCGAACTGACCGGCACGATTACCAACCGTCAAAAGGTCGATCAGTTTCTTGACAACATGGATCTCGAGCGTGAGCGAGGAATAACCATAAAGGCCTCGGCGGTAACGATGAATTACCGGCACCAGGGCAAAACATATATGCTGAATTTGATCGACACTCCGGGACATGTCGATTTTCATTATGAGGTTTCAAGGGCACTGGCCGCTTGCGAGGGTGCTTTGCTCGTAGTCGATTCCAGCCAGGGTGTCGAGGCACAGACCGTGGCTAACGCCTACCTGGCGATTGAAAACAACGTCGAACTTTTAAGTGTAATCAACAAGATCGACTTGCCAGCGGCAGATCCCGACCGGGTGGCAGAAGAGATCGAACATGTTTTCGGGATCCGTGCCAATGAGTCTTTCAAGATAAGTGCAAAGAGCGGATTGGGAATTGGTGAACTTCTCGAAGCGATAGTGACATTCCTCCCGGCACCCCAGGATAATAGCAACGAGCCAACGGCGGCATTAATTTTTGACAGTCACTGCGACCAGTACAAGGGCGTGATATGTTACGTAAGGGTTTTCGCCGGTTCCCTGAGTATGAAGCAAAAGGTCAGCTTTATGCGCGGCGGCAGAACTCATATCATCACCGAGCTGGGAAAATTTGTCCCTGAGATGACTAAAGTTGACAAGCTCGTCACCGGGGAGGTCGGTTATGTTATCGCAAATATTCGCGAGCTGGCCGATGTAACAATAGGGGACACAATTACAGACCTGGCCGAACCCGCTTCGCAACCTTTGCCCGGCTATAAAAAACCGATGCAGATGGTATTTTCAGATTTTTATCCCGGCACGAATACGGATTATTCGAAACTGAGGGAAGCCTTTGACAAGCTTACCCTTAACGACGCAAGTTTCTCATTCAGTCCTCAGAACTCGCCGGCGCTGGGATTTGGTTTCCGCTGCGGTTTTCTTGGCCTGCTGCACATGGAGATAATCCAGGAACGGCTGGAACGCGAGAATGATATAGAGGTTGTTCAGACCGCCCCGACGGTAAGTTATGAGATCCTGACGAAGGACGGTGCCGTCAAGAGAATAGAGTCGCCCAGTCAATTGCCTTCTCCGAATCACATCGAAGAGCTTCGCGAACCTTTCGTTCGCCTTGAGATAATAACCGGTACCGAAACGATCGGGGCGATTATGAAACTCACGGAATCAAGACGATGCAAGCTCGTAAAGACCGATTACCTGAGCGCCACCAGGGTAATACTTGAGTACAAAGCCCCGCTCGCCGAGATCGTATACGATTTTTACGATCTTCTTAAAGGCATCAGCCGGGGTTATGCAACGATGGATTATGAGTTTATCGCTTTCGAGACCAGCGACCTTGTCAAAATTAATATTCTTGTAAATACGGTTGCGGTCGATGCGTTGAGTTTGATTGTCCATCGCAGCAAAGCAGAGGCTCGAGGCCGCAAGCTTATTATAAGGCTTCGAAGAGCGATTCCCCGGCACCAGTTTGAAATCCCCCTGCAGGTTACCATAGGCGGCAAGATCATCGCAAGAGAAACCATCAAAGGCTTCCGCAAGGACGTGACACAGAAGCTTTACGGCGGAGATGTAACGCGAAAGATGAAGCTGCTCAAGAAACAAAAAGAAGGCAAAAAACGCATGAAAAGCGTCGGTAATGTCCAGATACCGCAGGAAGCATTCATGACGATCCTCGATAACAGCGAATAGTAAAAATCCTCCCAACATAGTACCAGCAACCTGGAAATCGAATTAGTGCCGAAAACAGAATGAGTCTTGGAGCTTTTAAATGTCCCAAATCATTCACTTATGAAGCTTAAAACTTACAAACGAATTGGTTGCTCCATTACTGTCCCGGTTTTGTTTATTGCTGTAGGCTATTTGTTATTTTTATTCGGTATGATAAAATGCTCCGGCACGGGAAACTGTGAGCACAGCAGCAGGACTTCTTTTCCGACCTTTTCGATAACCGATTCATTGTCGATGTTTTCAGCGACTGTATTTATGAAATCGGCAATTTGCTTCGCTTGCTCCTGTTTAAAGCCGCGAGTAGTAATAGCCGGCGTGCCTATACGCAATCCGTTCGGATTCATCGGAGGCGCCGGGTCGCCGGGTATTGTGTTGTAATTCGAGACAATTCGAGCCCTGTCCAGGGCCTTCGCGAGTTTCTTGCCGGGTATGTTCTTATTTCTCAAATCGATTAAGATTAGATGATTGTCCGTCCCGCCGGTTACGAGATCGAAACCATATTCCAGCAGCTTTTCCGCCATGGCTTTTGCGTTTTTGACTATTTGCTCTGCGTAGGCGACAAACTCCGGGGTATCGGCTTCGGCCATCGCAACGGCGATAGCGGTCATTGTATGCATATGCGGCCCTCCCTGCAGGCCGGGAAAAACTGCCTTGTCCACCTTTTTTACGTGCTCTTCCTTACACAGCAGCATACCGCCGCGAGGGCCCCGAAGCGTTTTATGTGTCGTAGTTGAGACAACATCGGCGTAGGGAACCGGACTTTTGTGGATGCCGGCAACCACAAGACCCGCAATGTGGGCAATATCGCTGACCAGGTACGCATCGACTTTTTTGGCAATCTGACTGAATATTTCAAAGTCGATTTCCCTCGGATACGCAGTGGCACCGGAGATAATTATTTTCGGACGATGTTTCTTCGCAAGCTCTTCAATCAGGTCGAAGTCCAGCATGCCGGTCTCGGTATTCACAGGATACGGCACGGAATTGTAGAACTTGCTGGTTAGCGAGACCTTCCAGCCATGTGTCAGATGCCCGCCGTGAGAAAGAGACATTCCCATAATCGTATCGCCGGGATTTATCAGGGCGGCATAGGCCGCCAGGTTCGCTACGGAGCCCGAATAGGGCTGGACGTTCGCGTGATCGGCTTTGAATAATTTCTTCGCCCGCTCCTGAGCCATTCTTTCGATCAGGTCGGTCACCTGCTGGCCTTCGTAGTATCGTCTGCCGGGGTAGCCCTCGGCGTATTTATTGGTCAGGCAGCTCCCACTGGCCAGCATAACTGCTTTGGATACATAGTTTTCCGAGGGAATCAGGCGGATTGAACCGCTCTGGCGTGCCGCTTCCTGTCGTATAAGCTCACAAATCTGCGGATCATACTGTTCAAGAGCATTTATCATCTTTGTTTCTCCGTAATCGGCCTCTATTCAGGTTGTTTTTGGATTCCCAACGCAAAAACTTAAGCTTAGAATTTTTATAACACAGCTTAACTTTTTATACAAGTATTTATTTGTTGACAAATTTTAGCCGAAGACTACCATAAGCCGGTCGAATTATATATGGAAACATGAAATTGGTAAGAACTTATGCCAGAAGAAGATAGCCAGGCAGCCGCCAAAGCCAGAGCTTTTTTTGATAAAGCCGGGAAGGTAGCTGAGACGAAAAATTTCGATTATGCCATCGATATGTACCTCCAGGGTCTGCGATATGCCCCGGAGGCGCTTAAAGAGGGGCATCTGCCGCTGGCCGAATTGGCTCTACAACGGCAGGCATCCGGCAGCAAAAAGCCTTCGATGATGGAACGAGTCAAGCGTCTTCACGGGAAAACGCCTCTGGAGCAGATGCTCAATGCCGAATACCTTTTCACGAAGGATCCCGGCCATATTCCGTACGCCGAGGCGATGCTGAAGGCAGCGCTGGCCGGCGGCTATGACAAAACAGCCGGTTGGATTGCCAACCTGATTTTTCAGACCATCAACGCTTCCAGAAATCCGTCTGCTCAAACATATCTCCTTTTAAAAGATGCCTATAGTACCCTTAGCCAATTCGATAAAGCCATCGCTGCGCTTCAGCGGGCCGTTAGACTTCGACCTGATGACGGGGCATTGTCAGATGAGTACAAGAATCTCTCGGCCGAACTGACAATGGCCAGGGGCAAATATGACGGCGAGGGCGATTTCAGGAAATCCATCAAGGACCGCGAGGGCCAAGAGAAACTTCAAGCTCAGGCCGGAGTGGTCAAAACCGAGGATTACCGCGTCAAAGCAGTTGAAGATGCGAGAAAAAAAATAGCTCAGAATCCGGATATGCCAGCGAATATTTTTGAATTGGCTGACGCACTTTCAGGCCTTGAAACCGACCAGGCCGAAAATGATGCTATATCGCTGCTGGAAAATACCTATAAAGCCAGAAACGATTTTAGTTTCAAGCGGCGGGCGGGCCTGCTCAGGATTAAACAGCTCAAGAGGAAATTAAAAGAAGCAAAAGCCGCTCTTGATACTAATCCCGGCGATGCGCAGGCCAAGGCCTTAAAAGAACAGCTATCGGCACAATTAAACAGTATGGAATTGGAACATTACAAGCTTTGTGTGCAGAACTATCCGACCGACATTGGAGCTAAATACGAATACGCCATTCGTCTGGTCAGGAATGAACAATACAACGAAGCCATACCTTTGTTCCAGGAAGCACAGAAAGACCCGAGGCGGAAGATCGCAGCGCTGAATAAAATAGGCTTCTGCTTTTCCATGAAAGGCTGGCTTGCCGATGCAATCGATGTTTACTCCCAGGCGATAGATTCCCATGAAATAAAAGATGATGCAATCGGCAAAGAATTGCGGTATAATTTGGCTCGCGCTCACGAACAGCAGGGTGATACGGATAAGGCACTGGAGATATATCGCAAGATAGCCCAGAGCGACTTTGCGTACAAAGACGTCAGCCAGCGGGTAGATAAACTAAGAAGTGAAAAAACGAAACCAAACTCACAGTAAGTATTTGTAAATAGAATAACAACGGTTATTAGGAGATTACAGTGGCACAATCGTTACAGTCTAAAAAAAGAGCAAGACAGAACACGAAACGCAGAACGATTAATCGCGCACGCAAAAGCCAGGTCAAGACGCAAATTAAGCATTTTGAAACAGCCATGGAAAACGGCAACGTGGAGGCGGCAAGCGAACAGTTCAAACTCGTTACACAGAAGCTGGATAAAACGGCCTCGACGAGCACAATGCACAAGAAAACCGCCGCCCGAAAGAAATCACGCTTAACCAAACGTCTTAACGCCCTCAAGGCAAAAAAGGGCTAATCATCTCGGATTTCGTGAAGCGCTAAATGTCAAGCGCCAGGGAAGGTACGAAGCGGACATCTCCGCCCCTGTTCGGCGGATAAGCTTCACAAAGTATGCCTGAAATATTTAAAAACCAAATAATCAAGCTGTTGAAGCACACCGATTACGAACCGCTCAAGCTGGCACAATTAGCCAAAACATTAGACGTCAGCTCAGACGATTATCAAGAGTTCAAAGATGCTTTCGACCAACTCCGGCAAGCCGGTCATGTGGTGGTCGGTGCGCGCAATCTGGTTAGCCTGCCCGCCTTGGCAGGGCAGATCGTAGGAACGTTCAGAGCCAATCCGAGGGGATTCGGCTTTATCATACCTCTCGAACCAAACTCGCACGGCGATTTATTCATACCGCCAACAGCTAAAGCCGACGCAATGACCGGCGACATCGTCATCGCAAAAGTCAAACGCCAGGGAAAACGCGGCGGCGAAATGCGTTACACCGGCGAAATCATCGAAGTGCTCGAACGAGCACAGAACAGATTCGTCGGGACACTGGTGAAACATCCGGAAGCATGGCTCGTCCAGCCGGACGGAAAGAGTTTTTTCGACCCTATTTCCGTCGACGACGTCGGCGCAAAAGGGGCGAAGGAAAAAGATAAAGTCGTAGTGGAGATACTTTCCTATCCGACTGATAAATATCTGGCCCGCGGCGTTATCGTCGAGGTGCTCGGCAAAGCGGGACGTTACGACACCGAAATTAAATCGATAATTTACCAGTACCATCTGCCGGGCCAGTTCGACGCCGACTGTATCGAGCAGACACGCCAGGCCGCCGCCAGCTTCAATCCCGAAAAACAAGGCACCAGGCAGGACATCACGGATAAAGTCATCATCACGATCGATCCGCCGGATGCGAAGGATTTCGACGATGCGATTAGTATCGAGAAAGATTCCCACGGCAACCGGGTGCTGGGTGTTCATATCGCCGATGTCAGTCACTTCGTAACGCAGGATTCGCCGCTGGATGCAGAAGCAAAGGCTCGCGGAAACAGCGCCTATCTGCCCGGGAAAACGATTCCCATGCTGCCGGAGATTTTGAGTAACGGCATTTGCAGTCTCCAGCCCGACCAGAAGCGCTTCGCCAAAAGCGCGTATATCACTTATGACCAGCAGGGAAATATTTTGTCCCGCCGCTTCGCTGACTCGGTTATATGCTCAAAGCAGCGTTTGACCTACCTGCAAGCCGATAGGATTTTGAAAGGTCACACAAAAGACACCAAGCCCGAAGTGATTGAGCTGCTCAAAGATATGGAGGCGCTCAGCCGGGCAATCGAACAGCGAAGAAGAAAAAATGGAATGTTACACCTGGACCTGCCGGAGACCGAGTTAGTGTTCGACAAATCAGGCCAGGTCGTGGATGCTCATCCAGCGGATGACAGCTATCCGCACACGATCATCGAGATGTTTATGGTCGAGGCCAATGATTCCGTCGCCTCGCTTCTGGACAGGCTCAATGTGGCTTTCATGCGGCGGATTCATCCGGAGCCGGATCCCATGAGCATGAAAAATCTCACCAGGCTCGTCAAGGCATTCGGATTTTCTCTGCCGCGGAATCCAGACCGCAAGGTCATTCAGGATTTATTGGCCGCCGTAAAAGGCACCGACCGTTCTTTCGCGGTGAATATGGCGGTGCTGCGAAGCTTCGAGAAGGCTCAGTACGCCCCGCTGCATATAGGCCATTATGCGCTGGCTTCGACAAACTATTGTCACTTTACAAGCCCGATCCGGCGGTATGCAGACCTGATGGTTCATCGTATGCTGGAATTTTATCTGCAAAATAAGCCAGCCCCCAAGGCACAAGAGCAGAACCTGGCTGAGGACGGCAAACACATAACCTTCACCGAGCAGCGGGCCGAGAATGCCGAAAGGGAGCTGACGACCGTACTGACGCTGCAAATGCTCAGCAAAAAAATCGGCGAGCAGCTCGACTGTGTCGTTACGGGCCTGACTGGCTTCGGCGTATTCGCACAATGCAGGAAGTTCGGCATCGAGGGACTTATCCGGATGGATGCTTTGGGGCCCGACCATTGGAATTACAACGAAAAAACTCAGTGCATTGTCGGCGAGCGTTCGGGATGCAGTATACGTTTGGGCCAGGCCATGAAAGTGCGTATCGTTTCAGTGAACGTCCCGGGCCGCCAGCTCGATATCAGTCCGGTAGATCTTTTGGCGAAAGAGCCGAAGCAGCGTACCAAAAGCAAGACCCGGAAAAAGCAGACAAAAAAGAAACGAAAAAATCGAAAATAAATCCACAGTTTCATAGCACATATTTCAAAGGCCTGATTTTCAGAAAACAGGAAAAACGGTCATGGCCATAAAAGTTGTTGGAATTGTCGGCAGTTATCGAAAAGGCAAAACGATCGACAGCGCAGTTTCAGCAATCCTCGAAGGTGCCAAAGGCACATTGAAAAAGGCAGCGAAGGTCATGGGGGCAAAGGTAATAAAGTCGCTCTACTTTGGGCCGGTTGCCGGCAGAGAAGATTCACAGTCATCCGAGAAAGCTTTGCGCAAAGCGCGCAAGGCCGGGGAAGAATTCGCCCGGCAGGTCCGGGCGAACAGATGAACAAATTCGCAACCAATGTAAGCAAATTCATTCATTTATTGACATTCGTTGTTAATTTTGTCATACTGGCTCGCTCTTGGCATATAAATTAATGAATGATTGATTCCTGGTTATTTGGAGTTACAAATGAGAGCATCTGAGATGCGAAAAGGTCAGACCGTTAAGATTGACGATAAATTGTACTCAATTGTGGATTATCAGCACGTAAAATTGGGCAAAGGCGGAGCGGTTTACCAGACAAAGCTAAAAAGCCTGGCCGACGGCACAATTCAAAATATCCGCCTGCGAGCAGAGGAAATCGTTGAAGATGCATATCTGGACAAAAGAACATACGAATACCTTTATTCCTCCGGAAGCGAGCACGTCCTGATGGATACGACAAACTACGACCAGATTACCCTCGACGATGATGCGTTCGGTGACAGTGCGAAATATCTTAAGCCGAATAGCACATTGCAGGTCAGTCTGTACGAAGGCAAGCCGGTGATTGTAATCCTGCCCAATACGGTGGATCTGGAGATAACCGATACGCCGCCGGAGATAAAGGGCGCCACAGCGACAAATCAAAACAAGCCGGCAACACTCGAAACCGGTCTGATCGTTCAGGTGCCGCCTTTTATCAAGCTCGGTGAGGTCATCCGCATCGATACTCGTACCGGCGAGTACGTTACACGAGTGAAATAAAGGCACTTTTAATGTCATTCCCGCTTACGCGGGAATGACAGGAAAACGCAATGGTATTAAATAAAGTAAGCAAGACACTTGTTAAAGTCTTCGGCTCTCGCAATGAGCGACTGGTCAAGGTCTATTCCGTCATCGCTCAGCAGGCAAGCGAATTCGAAGAGCAGACCAAAAAGCTCGACGATGAGGCCCTGAAGGCAAAGACTGCCGAGTTCAAGGCTGCTCTAAAGGCTGGAACAAAACCGGAGGAGATTCTTCCCGAGGTCTTCGCAGTTGTCCGGGAAACGGCAAGGCGAAATGTCGAGATGAGGCATTTCGACGTCCAGCTTATCGGCGGCAATGTCCTCTACGAGGGAAAGATCGCCGAGATGGCCACCGGTGAAGGCAAAACCTTAGTAGCAACCCTGGCGGCGTACCTCGTGCATCTGACCGGAAGAAAGGTCCATATCGTTACGGTCAATGATTACCTGGCCAAGCGAGACGCCGAGTGGATGGCACCGGTCTATCAGTCTCTGGGGATGACGGTTGGCGCGATACAGGCGGATATGGATAGCGCCGGTGACGATAGAAAAGCACAATATGGCTGTGACATAACATACGGCACAAATAACGAGTTCGGCTTCGATTATCTCCGCGACAACATGAAAACCTCGATCGAGCAGATGGTCCAGGGCCCGCTGCAATACGCCATAATCGACGAAGTCGACTCGATTCTGATTGACGAGGCCAGAACTCCCTTAATCATATCCGGCCCGGCCTTTGATGACGTCACCAGATACGGCAAGGCCGACCAGGTAGCAAGGAAATTGATCAGTCTTCAAAGCGGCTACGACCGAACTAAAAAACAAATCGATTCAGCGGAGCGTACTGTCGCCAACGCCCAGGGTGAACTTGCCGAAGCGAAAAAAGACAAGAACAGCAATAGAATCGAAAAGGCTCAAAAAGCAATAGAGAAAAGCCAGACTGAGATCGACATCGCCCAGGCCAAGCTTGCAAACACCACGCAATACTATGAAGTAGAATACGACAAGAAAGCAGTAAATCTTACACACGAAGGTGTGGGAGCTGCCCAGGAAATTGCGGGATTAGGCTCATTCTATACCGGATCAAACATGGATTGGCCGCACCTGATATCACAATCCCTGAGAGCCCACGTGACCTTCGAGCGGGAAAAAGACTACGTCGTCATGGAGGGCAAGGTCATTATCGTCGACGAGTTTACCGGCCGATTGATGCACGGCAGGCAATGGTCCGACGGGCTGCATCAGGCGGTCGAGGCAAAGGAAGCCGTCAAAGTAAAAGAAGAAAGCCAGACACTCGCGACTATCACGCTGCAGAACTTCTTCAAACTCTACGACCAGATAGCGGGAATGACCGGCACCGCCGCTACCGAGAGCGAAGAGTTCATGAATATCTACAAGCTCGAAGTTATTGTAATACCTACCAATAAGCCCTGCATAAGGGACGACCGGGAGGATGCAATATATAAATCGATGCGAGAAAAGTTCAATGCGATAGTGGAAGAGATAAACGAAATCAGCCAGTCCGGCAAACCCCTTCTTATCGGCACGATCAGTATCGAAAAGAGCGAGGCACTTTCAGAAGCCCTCCAAAAAAGATACGGTCTCGATCATGAGGTTCTCAACGCAAAACAGCACACAAGAGAGGCCGTCATCGTCGCCAAAGCCGGAGAGCAGCACAAAGGCCGGGACGGTCGAATGCGGGGCAATGTCACCATCGCTACGAACATGGCGGGTCGAGGCACCGATATCAAGCTCGGCCCCGGCGTCGCCAAAATAGGCGGATTGCATATACTCGGCACCGAACGACACGAGGCACGACGAATCGACAATCAGCTTCGCGGCCGTTGCGGCAGACAAGGTGACGCCGGCTCAAGCCAGTTCTTCCTGAGCTTTGACGACGACCTGATGAGTATCTTTGCTCCCGACTGGACCGTCAAGGCACTTTCCTGGATCGGCTGGGAAGAGGGACAACCAATCTACCACAAGAGGATAAGCAAGGGCATCGAAAAAGCACAGAAGAAAGTCGAAGAGAAAAACTTCGACGTACGCAAGAGCCTGCTCGAATATGACGAGGTAATGGATTACCAGCGAAAAATCTTCTATTCTCGCAGGCGCCAGATTTTAGCCGGCAAAAAGCTCAAAGATGTCATCGCCGAGATGATCGACTCTGCCATTGAACAAAGTTGCAGCACAATACTCCGTGACGACTATCCCATCAAATGCATTATCGAATGGTCAAGAACCAACTTCGGCGTCGACCTGAAGCCATCAGATATCATCGACAACAAAGTGGAGGATATTGAAAGAACAATAAAACAAAAGGCCAAAGACGACGCCGCCAATAATATATCCCTTTCCATGGGGGAATATTTAGAGGACTACAACGACACTCAAAGCTGGGACATTACGGGCCTGTGCAAATGGGCCATGAGCGCCTTCCAGGTTAATCTTAGCCCCGGTAAAATCAAGCACCAGTCGCCGGACGAGATCCAGGAGCAGTTGACTTCCGCGGCCGGCGAGCAAATCGAAAAGAAAGACTGTTCACCGCTCATCGAATTTCTCAAGGGAGATTTCTCGCTTCGCCGATTCGCCGAATGGGCCCGAGCCAAATTCGATATCAAACTGGAGATCGGCGAGCTGGCAGACCTCAATGCCAAACAAATCCGTCAGAAAATCAGTGAGATCACCGCGGCCAAATACAAACAACGGGAGATTGAGTATCCCGTCGAATTTGCAATGAACATGGTTTACGGCCCGCAGGGTGCGAACGTGTATGCGTTCGAATCGCTTGCCGAGTGGGCCAATAAAAAATATAACGCCGGTCTGTCGGTGGAGCAAATACAGAACACCAAACCTCGAACATTGCAGAAACAATTGCTTGAACTAAGCCAAAGCTTTAACGATGGCGAACTGGATCGAGAACTCTCCGATAAAATTGCCGGCTTAAATAAAGCTGATTTAGTAAGTTGGGCCAACGAGAGATTCGGGGCATCTCTAACCGAAGATGATTTGCCCGGCGACAACCCGGAACTCAAAGACCGTTTATCAGAAATAGCTACACAATTTTTGCGCGCCGAGCTTAGCGATCTTGAAAAATACGTACTGGTCCAGGTTTACGACAGCACATGGAAAGACCATCTCTATTCAATGGACCATCTCAAGAGCAGCATCTGGATGCGATCATGGGCGGAGAAAGATCCCAAAACCGAATTTAAACGTGAAGGTTCACGAATGTTCGAGGAGATGCTCGAAACCATCGAGGACCGCGTGACGGATATAATATTCAAAGTACACCTCGAAGCCGGGGCCAGGGCCAGAAACGTCTGGAATGTAAGCCAGACGAGCCACGATGAAGTTGGTCAGTTTGCCATGGCCGAACGCCAGCGGGCCGCCGCCCAGGCACCGCAGGGCGAGGTGAAGGTCAAACAGATCAAACTCGAACAGCCCAAAGTAGGTCGAAACGATCCCTGTCCCTGCGGCAGCGGAAAAAAATACAAAAAATGCTGCGGAAAGAACTCTTAGAAATCATCTTAAGGAGACAAAAATGTTCAATGGTATTTTTCGAATCCCACAACCGGTCAACGAACCGTGCCTGCAGTACTCTCCGGGCAGTCCGGAACGAGCAGAATTGTCATCCAGACTCCAGGAGATGCTTAACGGGCAAATAGAAGTTCCGATGATAATCGGCGGCGAGGAAGTTCGCAACGGCAATCTCGCGGACATTCGCTGCCCTCACAATCACCAGCAAGTATTGGGCAGATATCACCAGGCCGACGGAGAATACGCCATCAAGGCTATCGATGCGGCTCAAAAGGCCAAGAAACAGTGGGGCCAGATGCCCTGGGAATCAAGGGCGGTTGTGCTGCTCAAGGCAGCGGAGCTTTTGGCTGGCAAATATCGCCAGACGCTCAATGCCGCAACCATGCTCAATACGAGCAAGACGCCGCACCAGGCGGAAATCGACGCCGCGTGCGAGCTGATAGATTTCTGGCGGTTCAATCCGCACTTTATGGAGGAGGTATACGGCGACCAGCCAATGTCCTCGCCCGGCATATTGAACTATATGGAGCATCGACCTCTGGATGGCTATGTTTTGGCGATAACACCATTCAACTTCGCGTCAATCGCGGGCAATCTTCCGACCGCTCCGGCGTTGATGGGCAACACGGTGGTCTGGAAGCCGGCATCGGCTGCGGTACTTCCGGCATATTTTATTATCAAAATCCTGGAAGAAGCCGGCATGCCGCCCGGCGTGATCAATATGGTGCCGGGACCAGGCCCTGTAGTCGCCCCGCCGGCACTGGACGACGTCAGACTCGGCGGCATCCACTTTACAGGAAGCACTTATGTGTTCTCCACGATCTGGCGGGCCATTGGTCAAGATATTCGCAAGTATGTCTCGTATCCTCGAATCGTCGGCGAGACCGGCGGAAAAGACTTTATCTTCGCGCACGCCAGCGCCGATACCGAGGCACTTGTAACCGCTATGGTGCGCGGCTCATTCGAGTACCAGGGACAGAAGTGCTCGGCTGCTTCGCGGGCGTATATCCCCGACTCAAACTGGCCCGAGGTCAAAGACCTGCTGTTAAGCACGATCGGCGAGATTAAAATGGGCGACGTATGCGACTTTAAGAACTACATGGGCGCGGTTATCGATAAGAACTCCTTCAAAACCATCAGCGAGTATATCGAATACGCCAAGAATTCTCCCGATATGGAAGTTATCGTCGGCGGCGGATGCGACGACTCGGTCGGATACTTCATCGAGCCGACCGTCGTGGTCAGTAACGACCCGAAGTCCAAGCTCATGGCCGAAGAAATCTTCGGGCCGGTCCTGACGATTTATGTATATCCGGAGGGCGAATATGAACAGGCTCTGGACACCTGCGACCAGACGTCGCCGTACGCTTTGACCGGGGCGATATTTGGCTTGGACCGCAGTGCGATTGTCAAGGCGATGAACACGCTACGTCACGCCGCGGGCAATTTCTACGTCAACGACAAGCCCACAGGCGCCGTCGTAGCCCAGCAGCCGTTCGGCGGCACACGCGCATCCGGCACAAACGACAAGGCCGGTAGCTGGCTCAACCTGGAGCGTTGGGTCTCACCCCGCGCCATCAAGGAAACCTTCCTGCCGCCCAGAAACTTCCGCTACCCATACATGGCCGACGAGTAGCCGCAGAAGCGATAGAAGATATACGAAAAATCTAAAACCGAAGGTGCAGGGCAAGTACTCTCGCACCTTCGGCTTTTTTATTGCAGGACCTAACCTGACTACGAAAAGTTTAGAAAATCGGGCAGCAGAGCCGATGATACAGTAGGAAAGGAAGATTTTGGTACGAGAATTTTGCTTTGCCGGTGAAAAAGGAATAGATGGCTGAAGAGCGAAAAAAACTGAAGATATTGCCGCTGATTATTATTGTGGCAGCGATTGCCGGGATGGCTTATCTTGGCCGGACACCGTATAAGGTGATTGCGACTATCCAGGAATTACTGGCCGAGAATAAGGAGCTTAAGCAGGCGCTAACCAACCTTAGCCGTGAGGACCAGATCGGTTATGCCAAGGTGATCGGCAAGGAAATGAAGGATGGGGAACTTTTCACGACGATACGGTTTGTCGAGACGGCCAGAGACGATAAACTCAATAAGATTCTGGAGAAGCAGTACACAATCACGGGCGATATAATCCATTTCGACGCCCTGATCGTGAAGTTCGGCAGCAAAATGGTCATGGACGGCAGGACAAGGGCGCTATACCTGTGGAGAAGGGTTTACGGCGAGAAAATGACGCCGGCAGAAGGCTTTGCCATCGAGGAGCCGGGAGCCGAACCGCAAAGATATAAGGACCTGCTTGAAGCATTGCCGATAGAGCACAGAAAAATGTTCTGGTCTGAAATCTGGGAACTGGCGAACGACACGGAGAAGCTTGCCGAATACGATATCGAAGCAATCTATGGCAATGCCGTCTATTGGAAGCTAAGAGAAGGGCTGATTTACGTCTTCAAAATCAACTCGTCAGGCCAGGTCTACCCGGAAATCGTGCCGGATTTATAACTGTATCTGCCACGGTTTTCTAAACTTACGCTCAAGCCACACTTGGCACCTTAACAAGTTTCATACACTTCATCAACTCAACCGATGCGTGGTTCTCAATTGACGCTCAACGATGCTTCGGTTATTGTATCGGACAACAATATGATTTGTAATTTTGGAACCTGATGTAATGAACGGAAGCAATGATTTTGATATTGTCGTCATCGGCGGCGGGATTATCGGTTTGGCATCGGCCTATAAGATCATGCTGAGCCACCCAGATATTCGCATCGCCGTGCTGGAAAAAGAGGAAAAAGTCGCTACACATCAGACGGGCTACAATTCCGGCGTTATCCACTCCGGGCTGTATTACGAGCCTGGCTCAAATAAGGCCGAGACCTGCATCAAAGGAGGTAAAGAACTTATCGCCTTTGCCAAAAAGCATAAAATCCCCTACAAGATTTGCGGAAAAATAATCGTCGCAACGAAGGAAAGGGAATTAGCCAACCTTGAAGTGATTTTCCAGAACGGCCTTGAAAGTAATATAGAGGGCATTGAGCAAATCGGGCCGGAGCAAATCAAAGAAATTGAGCCTTCCTGCGAGGGCATCGCAGGCATACACGTGCCCGGCACGGGAATTATTGATTTTACCAAAGTTGCAGAGAAGCTTAGCCGGCTTATAGAGAAAAAAGGCAACGGCAATAAGGTTCTGACTTCGCACAGAGTCACAGCACTTGATAAGCACGACTTCTTTACAAAGGTTGTGACAAATCAAGAATCTTTCAGCGCGAAGTATATTATTAACTGTGCGGGCCTTCAGTGTGACAGAGTGGCAAAAATGGACAGCATCGCACCGGGGATGAGGATCGTCCCCTTCCGCGGTGATTATTACGAGCTGACGGAAAAGGTGCAGGAGAAAGTCAAAGGGCTGATCTATCCCGTTCCGGATCCCGCCCTGCCCTTCCTCGGCGTTCATTTTACGCGAATGATTGCCGGCAGCGTCGAGTGCGGGCCGAACGCCGTCTTCTCATTCAAGAGGGAAGGTTACGGCAAAACCGATTTTAACCTGGCCGATTCATGGGATTCACTGTCTTACCCCGGGCTCTGGAAAATGTTCTTAAGATACTGGAGATACGGATTGGGCGAGTATGCCAGGGCATTCTCCAGAAAACTTTTTCTCAGGCAACTGCAAATGCTGATTCCGTCGCTGCAGGACGAAGATATCAAGCCCTGTAAGGCGGGCGTGCGGGCCCAGGCGATTGAGCCGAACGGCCGGCCGATCGACGATTTCAAGATAGAAAGGAAAGGCAATTCCATTCACGTTCTGAACGCACCGTCACCGGCCGCGACGGCATCGCTTGCCATCGGCGATACTATAAATCAAATCGCCACGGATTATTTTAAATTGAAATAATTTGTAAGGCCGATTTTTTTAGAGTACACTAACAAAATAATACAGTTGTATAATCGATTGGTGATTATGGAAAATGTGCATCAGAAAATTGATACGATGGTGAAACGAATAGTCTCCGAGTTCCATCCGCTAAAAATAATTCTTTTTGGCTCACACGCTTGCGGGTCAGCCAATTTTGACAGCGATGTGGATTTGCTTATTGTTATGGACACGAAAGGTTCCAAAAGAAAACAGGCAGCAAAAATTGACGCCTCTTTGGCTGATAGAGACATTCCATTAGACCTGATAGTTGTTACGCCGCAGGAGTTCGAACAATATCATGATATAGCCGGGCATATTTTATATCCGGCAGTCAGGCAGGGCAGGATTCTTTATGAACATTCGGCCTGAACAGCATAAACTCGTAAAACAATGGGTAGAAAAAGCTGAAGAGGATTTCAGGACCGCTGAGTATCTATTGGTCTTAAAAGAAGATTGCCCTCTGAATCCTGTTTGTTTTCATAGCCAGCAATGCGTAGAAAAATACATAAAAGCTCTGCTTGTATACTGCTCGATACAATTCCCTAAGAGTCATGATGTAGTAGAGCTTTTGAATCTTGTCCCCGAAAATTATCGACCTGACTTATCAATATATGATTTAGCGATAATTAATCGCTATGCCGTTGACACTCGCTATCCCGGAGAATGGGAAATAATCACACGCCAGGAAGCAGAAGATTCTGTGAGGATTGCGGGAGATGTCCGGCAAAAAATTAAACAAACGCTTAGCAACGATGTTATGGATCGATAATTTACTGCCTCCACATCAGTGATTATATTAACGAAATCGCCACGGATTATTTTAAGCTCAAAGATTAGAGCTGATTGACAGCGATAAAAGTCAGAAGAAAGTTGAAATATGATAGATTTGAAAGACAAAGATTATATCGTTGTAGTTCAATGCCATATTGTCAAAGAACGCTGCTCCGGCTACAACTGCGAGAGAGCATTTAACGAACGCACCGGCGGTTTTGCCGAATACCCCAAAGACAAGGCGTATCGCATGCTCAGTCTGACCTGCGGCGGCTGCTGTGGCCGGGCGACCCACCGTAAGCTGAGCAATTTAATCCGCCGGATCGATAAGGCCGAAGGAATAACAAAAGATCGAATCGTCGTGCAACTGTCCTCCTGCATAACCAAAGATAATTTCCATTCGACACCGTGCCCGCACCTTGATTATCTCAAGAGCCTGATAGCAAAACTCGGGCTGGACGTATACGATGACACCTATATAGACGAGAAGTCTGAGAAACGTCGTAAGGAAGGATTGTACAGTGCCAGTAATTAGCAAATGAGCAAACACCAAATGGACAGCTTGTTCGCAACAGAAAAGGAGGATGTAACGATTTTCAGTCACGTCATTCGAGTGGCGTTCGAGTCGGCGGCCGATACGGAATTTGACTATGGGGTGCCGGATAAGATATGGCCGATCCGGATCGGACAGAGAGTCGAGGTTCCGTTCGGTAGAAAAAACAAGCTGGAAAAGGGATTCTGTGTCGAAGCCGATATCCCCTTTGAAAATTCTTTCGCCGCACACGACAAAAAGCATAGGCTAAAAACAGTAATCAGTGTGATAGATAAAGAGCCGTTGTTGAATGCCGAGCTGATGGATTTGGCCCGATGGATCAGCGGCTATTATGTCTGCCCTCTCGGCCAGGTCCTGGCAGCGATGGTGCCGGCGGCGGTCAAGAAAGGGGCCGGCGTTAAAACACTGCAATACGTTTTTCTGAAAATCCGTGCCGCTCAGGTCGAAAAAACAATCGACGAATTGAGGGGCAAAAAACAAAAGCATATCATTAAATATCTTCTGGAACGGCAGGCTCTCGGCCCGGATTCGGCGGTGGAGCTGCAAGGTCTATTGGATGTGGTCGGCTGCGGCAGGGAACCGCTCAAAAGACTGGCTGAAAAGCACCTGCTCAAAATCACCCATAAGACAATATTAAAATCCCTGCCCGCCATCCCGAAAGGGATATCCATCAAAGCGGAAGGTCACATCCTGCTAAACGAGGACCAGCAAAAAGCACTCGACTCGATTAAAGCTCAGATCGCCTCGGATAAATTTGGTGTCACGCTTCTGTATGGTGTCACCGACAGCGGCAAAACCGAGCTATACATAAGGGCCATCCAAAAGGTTCTTCAAAAAGGCAAAGGTGCCATCGTGCTGCTTCCCGAGATTGCTCTTACGGCACAGACGGTTCAGCGATTTAATGAACGGTTCGAGAAAATCGCTGTAATGCATTCGGGACTCACCGCTGCCCAACGCAACGTGCAGTGGCAAAAAATCAAATCGGGCGAAGCGAAAGTTGTTATCGGCGCTCGCTCGGCGGTATTCGCTCCCCTGGCGAAACTCGGCCTGATCGTCGTTGATGAAGAGCATGAGCCGAGCTACAAGCAGGACACAGCTCCGCGATACAACGGCAGAGACGTGGCGATCAAGCGAGCACAACTGGCGAATGCACATTGCATTTTAGGCAGTGCCACCCCCTCACTGGAAATGCTGACGAATTGCCAGAGCAAAAAACATTTTACCCTGCTGAATCTGCCCAGAAGAGTGATGGACCTGCCGATGCCGCAGATGAGGCTTGTCGATTTACGGCAGGGAGAAATTACGCAAAAGGGCATGAACCTGATCAGTGAACCGCTGGCCAGGCATCTGAAGGAGACCCTCGCGAAAAAGGAGCAGGCAATTTTGCTCTTGAACCGGCGCGGCTACAGCAATTTTGTGTTCTGCCCTTCCTGCAAGCACACGCTGCACTGCCGCAACTGCGATGTCACCCTGACCTTTCACAAATCTAAAGCCCCCCGCTATAAGCGGATGCGAACGGTCACAGGCGAGCACATGAATTACGGCTACGCAATCTGCCACTATTGCCTGGCGCAAACGCTGGTGCCCGAAAAATGTCCCCTGTGCGGCAAAAGATTCGCCATGATCGGCCTTGGCTCGCAACGGCTCGAAGAGGAACTGGCTAAGAAATTCCCCGATGCCCGCATCTCGCGAATTGACAGCGATTCGATGGCGAGCAAGAACTACTACCGGCTCCTCCAGGATTTCGGCGAGGGCAGAATCGATGTATTAGCCGGCACGCAAATCCTGGCCAAGGGTCTGCATTTTCCTAATGTCACCCTGGTCGGCATAATCAGTGCGGATACCTGCCTGTACCTGCCGGATTTCAGGGCGAACGAACGGACCTTCCAGTTAATTTCCCAGGTTGCCGGGCGGGCGGGACGTTCCGCGAAAAAGGGGACGGTCTTCGTCCAGACATTTTTAGCAAACCAGCCGGCGATAAGATTTGCCGTCGCCGGGGACTTCGATGGTTTTGTCAGGGAGGAATTGAAGCATCGCAGGGCCTGCAACCTGCCGCCCTTCTGGCGGTTGGCCGTGGTCGGATTGCGTGACATGAAGTTTGACAAGCTCGATGCAGCGTGCAAACAAATGCGTAATAGAATAGACCGGATCATCGAGCGGGAAGCTCTGGAAGTAACCGTTCGCGGCCCGATGCCGGCCGTGATCAGCCGAATCCAGCGTTTCCACAGAATGCAAATAATCATCCAGGCCCCCGAAGCGACAACCATACAGCGGCTGTTTTCCCGCCTGCGGGCCGAGCCGCCCATCCGCCCTGCCGTGAAAGTCGCGATAGATATCGATCCGATAAATTTATTATAGCTTGCAATGTAACTATACATTTGTTATATTTACAATCCGGTTTGACCGGGGAGTAGCTCAGTTTGGCCAGAGCGTCCCTTAGGGAAGATCGCTGGTTACATTGGCGAACGTCTTCTACAGATAATCCTTGGACCTCTGAAAATCTATCGCTGCAAGCGGAATAAAAATGGCTATTTGAATAGATTGTATTCATGTATTACGTTTATATTCTTCAAAGCCTTAAGACAGGTAAACTTTACATCGGGCATACTGATAATCTGTCTCGTCGGCTTGAGGAGCATAATACCAGTCGGGGCGGGACGTATACTCGACATAATGGTCCGTGGATTTTGGTTTACAGCGAGAATCATCCGGACCGACCCTCTGCAATAAACCGGGAACGATACCTCAAAAGCACAAGGGGGTCCCAGGAGAAGAAGAAATTGGCTGGTATTTTAAAGTGAAATATAATTCTAAGCATATTAAAAAGGAAGTTGACTGTAATTCAGAAATTGTTATAGTATATTCTTGATTGTTGTTTGGCCGGGGAGTAGCTCAGTTTGGCCAGAGCGCTGCGTTCGGGACGCAGAGGTCGCAAGTTCAAATCTTGTCTCCCCGATTAGATTGATAATATGGTTAACTGG
>CAZSOR010000025.1:0-25972 GCA_964608395.1 uncultured Pirellulales bacterium | reverse complement strand
CCGGCATGCTCGATTTTCAAATCCGCAAATTAGGGGCGCGTAACAGTTTCGAGACAATAGTCGCTTTCGGCCCGAACGGATCCCGGCCGCACCATCAGCCCGGCAGTAGAAAGCTCAGGAAAAAAGATGCCGTCCTTATCGACTTCGGCGCCAAATACAAAGGCTATTGCAGCGATATTACCCGATGCTTTGTGATCGGTGGGATGACGGCCTTTTACAAAAAGGTCTACGACGTCGTAGAGCAGGCCCAGGCCGCAGCGATAAAAATGATAAAGCCCAGCGTGAAAATCACTGAGGTCGACGCCGCCGCGCGAGAGGTGATTGACAAGGCCGGCCTGCCCGTTTACGGCCACGGCACAGGACACGGCTTCGGCCTGGAAATCCACGAATCCCCATTCCTAAAGCCGGATAGCAAAGGCAAACTCAAGCCCGGCCAGGTCATCACAATCGAGCCCGGCATATACATCCCCGGCAAGCTCGGCGTCCGAATCGAAGACGACATCCTCGTAACCGAAAAAGGACACAAAATCCTCACCCAAAAGTGCCCGCATTCACCTGAATTATCGTAATTTTTTCGTAGATGGGCAACTGTGTCGAGGGCAAGATGCCCGCGACACGATGGGCCCATGCGGCCAATCTCCGAAAACAGCAGAAAAAACTTGTAAGCCCGAATCGTTTTTGTTAAGATAACAAGAGCGGGAAGTTTCGCAGTCTTGCCAGTAGCATCCCAGGATGGGCCATAGACGAACCAATTACGGTTACGAAAAAGGTCTAATAATGAAAGCTATACATAAATTCCTATTCATTGCGGCTTGTTGTGTATCGATCCAGGCATTTGCCGCCGAGAAACTCAGCGTAGGGGAATTGCTTGATAGATACGCCGAAAATCAAGACAAAATGAAGTCGCTCATTGCCAGGACAGAGTCAGCTTGGATACCCTCTGCGGAGAGCACTACAGAGAAGCAACCGCAACAGAATCAAAGCAAAAGCATAGTAGAGTTCAGATACGAGGATACCGGAAAGGACTTCAAAGCATACTTTTGCAGAACTCCATTGAAATTGGAAAACGACGGAACCTGGGTCGAGGAAAATGCATCGAGATCGACAAAGATACTGTGGCGTGATAAACGCTACTACCAATACTACAAAGGACCACGGTTAGCTGTTAGCAAGCTCTACTTGACCGCCGATGCAAAACATGCAGGTAAGGAGCTTATAGATATAGCTTACGATGGTGTCGGCCCTTTCCGGGGGATTTTATGTCGTGATATTGAGCGTATTGACTCGATACTAAGGCAGTCAGACTCTCTCTCAGTTCGACCTGATCTTGATCGGGTAGGATCGGTGAAATGTTATGTCATCGATGCTGTTTCGAGGCATGGCACTTATACGATCTGGTTTGATCCTGAGCACGGATATGGGATTGCCAAAGCGATTGTGCGTAAGGGACCTGAAGATCTTCGGCGGGGACGTCCGCGAAGCTACTATACTTGCAGTTTTGACAATTCTACTGAAGTGATGCAGAACGTCCGTTTCGAGCGTGTGAATGGAATATGGTTTCCCGTGGAGTTCGAACGGTTGTCGAACCGAGAGTATGAGGACAGAACTCAGTCCGGCCGCACGCCGTACAAGGTTACGCATCTTGATGTTAATCCGGACCACAAGGATCTTGGATCGTTTAGCCTTGAAGGGCTTGGTATACAGAATGGAACACGAATTAGAATTGGCGATGCACCTGGAAAACCGCTTAGAACTGAGTATACCTGGCAGGCTGGCAAAAAGTTCGTTGTGGATGAATGGGATGGACGCATCCAGTACGTGCCGGAGGATTGGTCGATACAGGTAGGTATTGGTAGAGAATTACCGGCGTTTGAGGGTATTGATCTGGACATCACTGCTGAGGATATAAGAGACAAAGCGATTCTGCTTTGCTTTTTTAACATGAACCAGCGACCGTCGCGAAATTGCCTGCTGCAATTGAGAACAAGGGCAAAAGAGCTTATGGCGAAAGATGTCGTCGTGGTTGCCGTTCAAGCTTCAAAGATTGATGACAGCGTACTTAACGAATGGGTGGAAAAGAACAATATTTCCTTCCCCGTCGGAATGATTCAGAGTGATGAGGAAAAGACTCGTTTCACCTGGGGCGTCCGTTCACAGCCCTGGCTGATTTTGACCGATAAAGGGAACATTGTAAGGGCGGAAGGTTTTGGAATTGATACGTTAGAAGAGAAAATCAAGGAAATATCACCTCTGTAACAAGGATTTCATTGAGACATTGATAAGGAGCAAAGAAATGACTGCGATAATGAAGTGGAGTATTGTTGTGTTTGCGATGAGCCTAGTGGTTGTCTCACCTTCTTATGCAAAGCTGCCGGATATTACGGCTGCCGAACTTCTCAAGGCTGTTAAACATGGTGATTCTTTACACAAAAATGTTGACTGCAAGTACACTGTGGATGAGCAACTTAACAAATCCATACACGAAAAATACGGAAGGCCCTTAAAACGCAAATTAGAGATACATTGGCGCAGCGAAGGAGCAAGAGAATATATCGATGTAACGGTGCACGATGGAAGGCTTATCCGCGGAAAGCCAATTCGGTCTATTATGGCTCACAGTGGCGAGGGACGAAAGCAATGGAAGCCCAACGAGAACAAAGGTGACATTTTCAGCAAGCCACACAGGCATGCCTGGCCTGTCCCGATTGACTTTGGAATGAGGCTTTACAAGCGGGAGAAAAAGTTGGGCGAATCTTTGGCTGAGTGTGAGATTTCGAACTTAAGACCAGAGAAATGGCAGGGACACGAATGTTATTTTGTGCAAGCCATCAAACCGGACGGTGCCAAAGCAGAGGTTTGGATAGATCCGGGAATTGGATGGAGAGCGCGGTGTGTTCGATACTGGGGTCCAGAAGGTACAATCTGGCACGAAGCATCCGCAGAGTTCAAAGATTGTGGAAATGGAACATGGTTTCCGGTAGAAGGCGTATTCAGGCTTTATGGGAATGATCCTAATTCCGGCCAGCGTGTTGTCTCAGAAAAAAGAAAATTGAAAGTTGAGCAGGTGAAGATCAATGCAGACCTGACACAAAAAGACTTTGACATCCAATTTCCACGTAGGACAAACGTATATATTCATGACCTAAACGAGTCGTACATTGCCGGAGTCACTTCAATTGCCGGTTTCGGTGAAGATGAGTTAAATCCGCTGAAAGACAAACCCCTGCCCGATATGAAACAATTTGCAATTGTGTACGATCCCAATGAAACAAAAGACAAGATGATTCTTGTCTGCTTTTTCGATATGAATCAGCGGCCCTCAAGGAATTGCATGCAACAGTTGAACGCAAAAGCACAAGAGCTTAAGGCAAAAGACGTGCTCGTTGTCGCTGTTCACACCTCAAAGGTCGACGACAACAAACTCCGCTTGTGGATTCAGAAGTACCATATCAGCTTCCCGGTTGGAATGATCAAGGCCGATGCCCCAAAGACCCGCATTGCCTGGGGTGTCCGCTCACTACCCTGGCTGATTTTGACGGATAAGGAGCATATCGTGGCCGCCGAAGGTTTCACCTTGGCCGAGCTTGATGAAAAACTTAACGGCGACTCCAATCGCTGACCCGGATCAGCAAGGTGCTGTTCTTCATCTCCGGCTCTGATTGCCTGACTCAAAGGCGTAGATATTTGTTTACCTCCCGAACGCGACACGCTATAATTACGTGCTGAGTTCGTGCTGCGTTGTAGGGGGCAACCCTGTGTGGTTGCCCTGGGCAGGCACATGGGCCTGCCCCTACGAACATCAATGAACTATGAAAGATGGAGGTCATTATGAAGACAAGATGGGTATTTCTATTGGTCGTATCGGCGCTTTTCTGCAACATCTCGATAGCCGCCGAGGAAGTGCGCTTTGAGAAAATAGTCTTAGACAAAACATTTCGAGCCGAGGGGGTCGCAGTTGGGGACGTAAATCACGATGGTAAGCTGGATATCCTGACCGGCGATGTCTGGTACGCAGCACCGGACTGGAAGATGCATGAAGTCCGCCCCGTCGGCCAATACGACGGCACAAAGAATTACAGCAATTGTTTTGCCAACTTCGCCCAGGACGTCAACGGCGACGGCTGGATCGATTCGATTGTCATCGGCCTGCCGGACGGACCGTGCCTGTGGTACGAGAATCCGAAGAACAAGCCCGGCCACTGGAAAGAGAGGATGGTCGTCAAAAGCGCCTGCAACGAGACCCCGATATTCGTCGATCTGCTGGGCAACGGTAAACCCGTGCCGGTTTTTGCCGTTCGGCCCAAGGGCCAGATGGCCTGGTTCGGCGTGCCGAAGGACCTCGACGCTCTGTGGGATATGCACATTATCGCCGACGGCCCGAATGCACCGGGAACTGAGAAATACAGCCACGGCCTCGGCGCCGGCGACGTCAACGGCGACGGGAGGTGCGATGTGCTCATTAAAGATGGATGGTGGGAGGCGCCCAGAGACCGCACGGATAAGAATTGGAAGTTTCACCCCGCCAAGCTTGGCCCGGACTGTGCCGATTTGCTCATCTATGATATTGACGGGGACGGCGACGGCGACGTAATTACCAGCTCAGCACACAATTACGGCATCTGGTGGTTTGAGCAAATCTCCGGTGCGGACGGCCCTAAGTTCGAGCAGCACGAGATATTCAAGGAATTTTCTCAGACACACGCGATACGCCTGGTCGATGTCAATGGCGACGGTCTCGACGATCTGGTAACAGGCAAGCGACATTTCGCACACATGGGCAAAGACCCCGGAGGCAACGATCCGGCGGTCCTCTACTGGTTCGAGCTGCGCCGACCCGAGAACGGCGATATCAAATATATTCCGCACAAAATCGATGACAACTCCGGCGTCGGAACCCAGTTTGAGATCGCCGATATGAACGGCGACGGCAAAACCGATATCGCAACCTCGAATAAGAAAGGCGTTCATGTCTTTATGCAACTGCCTTAGAAAAGTTTCGGCACGGCAGCCGGCGGAGAACACCTTCGGCAATCATTAGTATTTGTTTGACTGCCGCTGGCAACACGCTATAATAAGATAGTTCGCTAGGGGCGGCCCGCAGTGTGGCGGGCCTGAGAGAGAACCCTCTGAACCTGATCAGGACAACCGCCAAATCGGCGTTGATGCCTGCGTAGGAAAGTGATTGGCTAATATCATAAAACTTACGATGTGAGAATGAATCGCTTCCTGCGGGAGCGATTTTTTTTATCTTAGAGACGGAATCAAAAAAATGGCAACACAATTACAAATTGCACGAGGCGGGAAGATTAGCGACGAAGCAAAATTTGTCGCTAAGACGGAAAATGTTGATGCTGAGTTGATACGGGATGAGATTGCCGCCGGCCGGCTTGTCATTCCAGCAAACAAGCAGCATCTGAAAACCAATCTTCTGCCGGCCGGTATCGGCAGGGTGCTTGCGACAAAGGTCAATGCAAATATCGGCACAAGCAGCGTTCGCAGCTCGGTTCAAGCAGAACTCGACAAAATGCAGGCGGCACTGGACGCCGGCGCCGACGCGATTATGGATTTGAGTACGGGCGGCAACCTCGACGAAACCCGGGAAAGATTGCTCGCCCAATGCCCTGTTCCGTTCGGAACAGTGCCCATCTACCAGGTCATCGAGAAAAGAGGCGTCGAGGATATCGACGGCGGGATTATCCTGGAGATTATCGAGAAACAAGCCCGGCAGGGTGTGGATTTCTTTACGATTCACGCTGGCGTTCTGAGAGAGCATCTGCCGCTTCTTGAGAACCGAGTGGCGGGAATTGTCAGCCGGGGCGGAGCGCTGTTAGCAAAATGGATGCTGCATCACAATAAGCAGAATCCTTTGTATGATATGTTCGACGATTTGTGTGACATATTGGCCGAGTATGATATTTGTTTTTCTCTGGGTGACGGTCTGCGGCCTGGCGCGATCGCCGACGCTACCGACGAGGCACAAATCGCGGAGCTGAGGACTCTCGGCGAACTGACCGCCAGGGCACAGGAAAAAGGCTGCCAGGTGATGGTCGAGGGCCCGGGCCACGTGCCGTTCGACCAGATTCAGTACAACATGGAGATCCAGCAGGAGATTTGTCACGGCGCTCCGTTTTACGTACTTGGCCCTCTGGTGACCGACATTGCGCCCGGGTACGACCATATTACATCGGCCATTGGCGGAACCGCCGCCGCCTTTTACGGCGCATCGTTTTTATGCTACGTCACGCCGAAGGAGCACTTGGGTCTGCCCGATGCTGACGACGTTCGGGCCGGCGTCATAGCGTCAAAAATCGCAGCCCACGCCGGCGATGTCGCCCGGGGCTTGAAAGGCGCCTCCGAACGAGACAGGAAACTGAGTACTGCCCGAACAAATCTTAACTGGAAAACACACTTAGCCGAATCTCTCGATCCTCAAACAGCCGAACGAATGCACCGCCAGGCCTGCGAAGAGATAAAGGAAAAGCAGCCGGACTCCGCCGATTACTGCTCGATGTGCGGCGAGGCCTGGTGCAGTGTAAGGATAAACAAGGAAATCCATAAAGCCATCAGGTCCTGATGAACGGCATGAAAATAAGTCCCGGCATGATTCGTTAATTCAGTGTAGATTTTGAAAGGCGGTGATACCCGGTATGGGTAAACGTAAGATCCTGATAATCGAAGACGACCGGGATATTGTCGAAATGCTCGAATACAATCTTAAGGAGGAGGGATACGAGACCGTCTCGGCGTTGAATGGCAAGCAGGGGATAGCATTGGCCGGAAAGGAACGGCCGGACCTGATCATTCTGGATATTATGCTGCCGATTATGGACGGTTTCGAAGTATGCCGGACTCTTAAAAATGATGACAGGGTAGCACATATACCGATTATTATTCTAAGCGCAAAATCACAAGAGACGGACAAAGTCGTGGGGCTCGAATTGGGTGCGGATGATTATGTCACGAAACCTTTCAGCCCCAGAGAGCTGATTGCGAGAACGCGGGCGATTTTGAGACGGGGGCGGGAAGAACATATCAGCAACAGAATCCAAAGAGGGGATATTGCAATCGACAGGACCCGACATAAAGTGACTGTCGGGGGCAAAGAGATTTCACTAACCTTAACTGAATTCAAGCTGTTGGAATTTATGGCCCGACGGCCCGGTGCGGTTTTTTCGAGGGCCCAAATATTGGACGCAGTTGCAGGGGATGACGCTATCGTGTGTGACAGGACTGTGGATGCTCATATCAAGTCGCTGCGGCACAAACTGGGTCCGGTTAAAGACTACATCGAGACGATCCGGGGGGCCGGCTACCGATTTAAGGAAGTGTAAATGAAAAACAGAATCGTCTTGAAATTCTTCGGTGCATTCGCGGCCTTAATCCTTATCGTTGTTTTCGTTTTGAACTTCTTCGTTAGTTTCAGACTGAGTGATCATTTCGAGCAGAAAATCTCCGCCGAATTGAAAAGCAACGCCGTACTGGTCGGCGACATTCTCCAAAATGATCTAATCGACGATAACTCTGAAGATATCCAGCAAAAGACCGGGAAACTGGCGGACAAGCTGGATTTGAGAATCACGGTCATCGAGAAGGGGGGCCGAGTTCTCGGAGATTCCGAGCAGAAACCGTCCCTGATGGTGAATCACAGCGATAGATCCGAGGTGATTGAAGCGATTAAGAATGGCTTTGGACAGAGCACCCGTTTTAGTGACACGTTGGGAATAAATATGAAGTACGTAGCCGTGCGGGTGGACCAGGGCGATCGCAATCTGGGTGTCGTCCGTTTTGCCCTGCCGCTTTCACGCGTCCAACCGGAGATACGGATCATATATAGAGTAGTACTGTTCGGAACAATCGCTGCCGTTATCATTGCACTGATAGTGGCATATTTCGTTTCGAGGAGTATTACACTACCCATCAGGCAGATGCGAGAGACGGCTCAGCAGATCGCCAAAGGGGACTTTGACAGAAGGGTACGGATTAAAAGCAAAGGCGAGCTCGGAGAATTGGCCGGATCATTGAACACGATGGCCGACGAATTACAGCAGAAAATGGAAAACCTTAAGCAACTGGACCGCGTCAGAACGGACTTTGTTGCCAATGTTTCACACGAACTGAAGACACCTTTGACCCTTATTAAGGGCTATATAGAAACTTTGCAAAACATGGCAATAGATGACAAGGAAAAGTCAGACAAGTTTATCTCGATTATAAAAGAACATTCCGACAGACTCGGGTATATAATAGATGATTTGTTGAGCCTCAGTGAACTCGAACTGTCGAGGGATTGCGTGAACAGAACCGAATTTGACCTAAAAGAGGTCATAGATGAAATATCATTGGGATTCGGACAAGCGCTTGCTGAGAAGCAGCAGAGCTTAACCGTGAATAAACAAGGTGATGACTTCAGCATCCAGGCAGACCGCAATAAGATCGAGCAGGTTTTCGCAAACTTGATCGATAACGCCATCAAATACACAAAAGAATCCGGGCTAATTGAAATTTTGCTTTGTGAACAAGGCGAGACGGTCTGCGTAACTGTTCAGGATAATGGAATCGGCATACTAAAAGAACATCGCGACAGGATTTTTGAACGTTTTTACCGCGTCGATAAGGCGCGTTCACGGGAGCTTGGAGGAACAGGATTGGGGCTGAGCATTGTCAAACACATAGTTCTAGCTCATAAAGGAAAGATCGCAATCGAAAGCGAGCCAAACAGGGGAACGAAAGTTTCAGTCACATTTCCCAAGAAGTAGAAAGTTTTTCCCCTTCACACAATCTTCACATTTCCTTCATACTTCCTTCACATTCTTTGTGTATACTCTTTACAAAACTGCAAAGAGGGATTAATGAAGAAAAAACTTGAGATTGTTTATAAAATATTGACGGTAGCGGCTCTGCTGTATCTTTTTCTGGTCAGTATCAGCCTCATGGGTGCGGCTTTCAAAGGTTTCGGCAAGGGCTTCGCGGAAAACCTAATTAGAACAACATCGAATCCTTTCATCGGGCTGTTTATCGGGATTCTCGCTACCAGCCTTGTACAAAGCTCCTCGACAACAACATCGGTCGTTGTGGGGATCGTGGGAGCGGGCGGCCTGACTGTAGGCAACGCCATCCCGATCATTATGGGAGCCAATATTGGAACGACCGTCACGAACACTCTGGTATCTCTGGGGCATGTCAGCCGAAGAGACGAATTCAGACGAGCAATCAGTGCCGCGACTGTGCACGATTTCTTTAATCTTATCTGCGTTTCTATTTTATTCCCCATCGAACTGGCGACCGGATACCTCGAAAAAACAGCAACTTATATGAGCACTATCTTCAGCGGCGTCGGCGGCATCAAGTTTGTCAGCCCCATTAAGTTGGCTGTAACACCCGCCGTAGGCCTCATCCAAAAAGTCGTAATCTTGCTGAGCGGTTCCAAACTTGCGGCTTATATCATCATGGCGGCATTATCATTGGTTATCTTGTTCTTCGCCCTTTACTTTATTGTCAAAGTCATGAAATCCCTGGTGGTCAACAGGGCCGAAATCGTTTTAAATAATGTCATCAGCAAGAGCCCTATCCTGGGATTGTTTGCCGGGCTGGCATTCACGATTATTGTCCAGAGCAGTTCGATTACAACTTCCCTGTTGATTCCTCTGGCGGCTGCCGGCATTCTTACGGTTGAGGCCGTGTTTCCAATTACAATCGGCGCCAATATCGGAACGACCACCACTGCCATCCTGGCGTCGTTTGCAACGGGGAATATATCAGCCATTATTATTGCATTTGCCCATTTCTTATTTAATCTGACTGGAACAGTTTGCATTTATCCTATAAAATTCTTCAGAACTGTTCCGATCAGCCTTGCGAAGGCCTTTGGAGATTTGGCTGCTACGAAGAGGCGATATGCCTTTATATATGTTTTGTGTGCGTTTTTCTTGATACCGACGTTGTTAATTATCATTTCAAAGTTGTTTTAGATAAGGGAAGTACAAATGTTCAAAAATCTATTGAGTTTCTGGAAAGGCAAAGATTTCCTTGTCCAGGTTTTAGAAGATTTCAAAATTATGCTGGACGACTCTGAGACAATGTTCCAGGCAGTTTGCGCCCAGCTTTTGGTAGGTACGGAAAAGGGAGGATTGAAAGAAAAAATCTATGAGATAGACAAACAAGTGAACAACCTGCAAAAAGAGATACGCAAACGGATCGTAGAGCATCTTACGCTTCAACCGACAGTGAATGTTAATGCCTGTCTGATCCTGATGAGTGTTGTTAAGGATGCTGAGCGATTAGGTGATTATTCGAAGAATCTTTATGAGGTTACCGAATTACTGGCCGAGCCAATTGACTGTGCTCTATTCAGTGAGTATTTTGACGAACTTGACAAGAAAATTCTGGCACTGTTTCAACAGACTAAAAAGGCGTTCATTGAAGCAGATGAAGACTTGGCCAGATCAGCCTGGGAATATGAAAAGACCATAGCAAAAGGATGTGACCAGATCGTCGAACGCCTGGCAAAAAGTAATCTCCCGGTGAATCAGGCCGTGTGTTTCACTTTGGTAGCGAGACATTTCAAGCGTATAATGGCTCATTTAGTTAACATTGCAACATCCGTCGTTTTGCCATTAAGTGATTTGGATTATTTTGATGAGAGAAGGAATGAAGACTAATTGAGTGATGAGAACGGCCTGATCTTGCGAGACATTTATTATTTATTATTTTCTCTGAACAAAGCGATATCACCGGGTCCAACAAAGGCGTTATTGTAAGTTTCGAGTAAAAATGTTTGAGTCAGGGCGTTGTAAAATACGTCGCGCTGCTTCACAACGAGAATATCTTCATCGAAAGCGCACTTCTAACAGGGGTAAAAGCCCCTGTACCACTTCCAAAATAGTTGAAGAATTTTTTTGTCTTTCATCAAATTTTCACATCTACTTCATATTCACTTCATATTTAAAGCGTATATTTGTACCGGAAGCACGATGTGCGTGCCCAGAATTTTGTTGATTAGAAAGGAAAAGAAATGCGACAAATTATCCTAATGATGACATTAATATTTTTATTCTTCTCCCAGCTAACTGTTGCAGAGGCCGATGAGCTAAGTGCTCTCAAAGAGCAGCTCTCCGAGCAGACGGAAAAGCTTCAAGAGACAGCCGAGAGACTCGAACAACTCGAAGCAAGGCAAATGCAGAAAGAAAAATCTTTTGAAGACCAAATAGAAAAGCTGAATAAACAGGAGCCCGAGGCAGATCCCGCTGACTTTCGGGTATACTGGAAGGAAGGACTAAATCTTGCCACGCTGAATGGGGATTTCAAGTTGAAGATCGGCGGAAGGTTGCAGACCGACTGGTTCTGGTCAAGTGAGGATAATGCGATTAAATCAGATGTAGGCGAGCAGGAAGACGGCGTTGAAATAAGACGGGCTCGCCTGTATTTTTCCGGCCTGATCTACGGCAACGTCGAGTATAAGCTGCAGTTCGATTTTGCCGGTGGTGACGCAGATCTCAAAGACGCTTATCTCGGTCTGACCGATTTTCCGCTTGGAAAACTTCGGATGGGTCATTTCAAGGAACCGTTCAGTCTGGAAGAGTTGACAAGCAGCAAGTACATTACCTTCCTGGAAAGGGCTCTGCCCAATATTTTTGCTCCCAGCCGAAACACAGGTTTCATGCTTCATAATACCGCTTCAGATGAAAAAATGACTACGGCAATCGGTGTGTTCAGAAGTACGGACGACTACGGTGAAAACGTAGATGATGGCGGATACAACGTGACCGGTCGAGTCACGGCACTGCCAATCTATGAGAACAAAGGCGCTAATCTGCTGCATATCGGAGCCGGATACAGCTACAGGAATCCTGATGACTCCGTGCGATATCGTCAAAGGCCGGAGGCGCATTTAGCGAACTATTTTGTCGATACAAGTAATTTCGCCGGCGATCAGGTGGACCTGGTTGGACTCGAGGCCGCATGGGTCAACGGGCCGCTGTCTCTGCAGGGCGAGTACATGATGGCCGATGCCGATCGACTCGGCAGCGGTTCGGATGTCAAGTTCGACGGTTATTATGTTCAGGCCAGCTATTTCCTTACCGGAGAACATAGAAACTATAAGACTTCCGAAGCAGCGTTCAGCCGGATAAAACCCAAGGAAAATTACAACGCCGCAGGCGGGCCAGGTGCTTGGGAAATAAAGGCAAGGTATTCCGGACTCGACCTCAGTGATAGCGATATAACCGGCGGCGAGTTAGATAACATTACTGCCGGCATGAATTGGTACTTAAATCCCAACACGAAAATAATGTGGGACTATGTCCACGCTGATAAAGACGATGTCGGTCAGGCGGATATGCTTATGATGAGATTACAGTTCGATTTCTAACCATTTGGTTGTTGATGACTGTGAAAATACTGTTAGAATTCAATAAGAAAAGAGTATTTGGAGAGATGTAAAAATGAACGAGAAAGCGAAAAAAATTGTAAAGCAGATCTTTGTTTCAGCGGTCACTTTAGGAATTGCTCTGATGTTGATTTCCGGATGTTCAAAGCGAGAGGGCGGCACCGGTTCTGAACAAAGATTCATAACCATCAAGGGCTCCGACACAATGGTGCATCTTGTCAGTAGCTGGGCGGAGACTTTCATGAAGCAGAATCCCGATATAGAGGTGTCGGTCACCGGCGGAGGTTCCGGAACGGGAATCGCCGCACTTCTGAACGGGACCACTGATATTTGCGCGGCATCACGAAAGATAAAGAACAAAGAACTACAGCTCGCCCTACAGAAGAATATCCATCCGCATGAGGTCGCCGTAGCCAAAGATGGAATTGCAGTCGTGGTTCATCCTGATAATCCCGTCAAAGAGCTGACGCTGGAGCAGTTGAGTAAAATATTCACCGACAAGTCTCTTCGATGGAGCGACGTGGGCGGCCCTGACGAGGAAATTCTGGTGCTCTCCAGAGAATCCAGCTCCGGAACATACGTGTTCTTTCAGGAAATGGTCTTGAAAAAGCAGGATTACATGCAGGATGCGAAACTGATGCCTGCGACCTCGGCGATTATTCAATCGGTCTCAACGGATAAATTGGCAATAGGATATGTAGGATTAGGATACGCTCTTGCTGCTAAAGACAAGGTGAAAATCATAGCGGTTAAAGCCGATGATAATTCACCTGCCGTGATGCCATCGGACCAGACCGTAAAGACAGGGCACTATCCGATCGCCCGGCCTCTCTTTATGTACCTCAACGGCGAGCCGCAAGGAACCGTTAAAACATTTATTGACTTCTGCCTGAGTGCAGCCGGACAAAAAGTGGTTACAGATACAGGATATGTAGCAATTCGATAATGAAAGCCGCCTGGAAAGAAAAAGCGATTAGGCTGATGCTTCTTGCTACGGCCTCCACGAGCATCCTGATTGTTATTGGGATATTCGTATTCGTAGGCAAGGAAGCCGGGCAATTTGCGATTAAGCCGGGATTAAAAGAGCTTATTAGCAGCCGATGGATGCCCGTTTCTTTTCAAAAGGAATCGTTCGGCCTATTACCGCTCATCACCGGATCGCTTTTAGTTACGGCACTGGCCACAATATTGACAATCCCATTTGGCATCGGAGCGGCGGTCTATATTTCCGAGCTGGCAAGACCTACAGAGAGAGAAATACTCAAGCCTTTCATCGAGATTCTGGCCGGCATTCCGTCTGTGGTGATCGGCTTTTTCGGCCTCGTGGTTCTGGTACCACTGATCAAGAGCAGTTTCGGTCTGTGGACAGGATTGACCGCTCTGGCAGGCGCGGTGCTGTTGGCGTTAATGGCCATACCAACAGTGGTATCGATCTCCGAAGACGCCATACGAAGCGTGCCTGCATCCTACAAGGCGGCGTCACTGGCATTGGGTGCAAGTAAGATGCAGACTATATGGAAAGTCACGGTTCCGGCGGCGCTTCCGGGTATCGTTGCGGCGATCATGCTCGGTATCGGCAGAGTCATCGGCGAGACAATGGCTGTGATGATGGTGACCGGCAACGCCGCAATAATCACCGCTTCACCGTTCGACTCGGTACGAACCATGACCGCCACCATAGCGGCCGAAATGGGTGAGGTTGCGTTCGGAAGCATCCACTACCGAGCTCTGTTTTGTGTAGGTATCGTCCTGCTGCTGGCGACGTTCGGATTGAATATTATTGCACAAAAATTCCTTAAGAAATACAGGATGGGATAATGCGCAGGGTAGCTTCGCAATATATAATCGCCTGGCTCATACGAGTGATGACGTACCTTATCGTTTTTGTCATCGCTTCGATCATTATTAAAATCCTTTGGAACGGCCTGCCGGTCATAAACTGGGAATTCCTGACGGCCATGCCAAAACGCGGCGGCTCCGAAGGGGGAATATTACCGGCAATCGTGGGTACCCTGTCACTGGCACTGGGGACGGTTATAATCGCGCTTCCACTCGGGATGGCGACAGCGATTTATTTATCCGAGTACGCAAAAGCCGGAAGATTTACACGAACTGTCCGGCTGGCGATTGTGACGCTGGCTGGCGTCCCGTCGATAGTCTTCGGGCTCTTCGGGTTGGGTCTGTTTGTAATATTCCTGCGATTCGGAGCGTCGATTATAGCCGGCTGTCTTACACTGGCATGTATGATACTGCCGATTATTATCGTCTCCAGCGAAGAAGCTCTTAGAGCGGTTCCGAAGTCTTTCAGAGAGGGAAGTCTTGCCCTTGGGGCAACGAAATGGCAAACGATATATAAAAACGTGCTGCCCTACTCGATATCGGGAATGCTCACAGGCTCGATTCTGGGTATCGGCCGGGCCGCGGGAGAGACCGCACCAATCCTGCTAACTGTTGCCGCCTTTTATTTGCCGAGATTGCCAAAATCCATATTCGACCAGGTCATGGCGCTGCCGTATCACCTCTATGTACTGGCAACACAGCATCCCGACATTGAAAAGGTCAGGCCCCTGCAATACGCGACGGCCCTTGTCCTGCTTGCGCTGGTGCTTGGAGTCAACCTTGTGGCAATCCTGTTTAGAATTCATATCAGGAAGAAATACAGATGGTAGAAAATAATTCCAACAATAATTCCGGATTCAAAATACGGGTCAAGGATTTGAATTTCTATTACAGCAGCGTCCAGACACTGTACGACATTACAATGGACATCCCCGCCCGTCAGGTTACTGCTCTGATCGGGCCTTCAGGTTGTGGAAAATCAACCTTTCTTCGGACGCTGAACCGGATGAACGATATTATCGAGGGTACCCGGGCCGAGGGGAAAATCTGGATTGACGAACTTGATATTTATGACTCTGCAATCGACATTGTAGCTCTGCGTAAAAAGGTCGGAATGGTCTTTCAGAAATCTAATCCGTTCCCAAAATCTATTTTTGACAACGTAGCGTATGGGCCACGAATTCACGGCATTAAAACTCGTAAAGAACTCGCCGGCATTGTGGAAAAGAGCCTTGTGCGCTCAGCGCTCTGGGACGAAGTCAAAGACCGGCTCGACAAGAATGCCATGGACCTGTCAGGCGGCCAGCAGCAAAGATTGTGTATCGCCAGGGCTTTAGCCGTCGAGCCGGAGATTCTTCTGATGGATGAGCCGGCTTCGGCACTTGATCCACAGTCCACGGCGAAGATAGAGGACCTCATCGACGAACTTCGCCGTGACTATACCATTGTGATCGTGACACATAATATGCAGCAGGCTGCTCGTGTTTCTGATTTGACAGCTTTCTTATATGAAGGGTATCTCATAGAAGTTGGACCGACCAAGCAACTCTTCACCAAACCAAAAGAGAAAAAAACCGAAGACTACATTACGGGACGATTTGGATAGACGGAGATGTAACCTATGACAGTACACATGAAAAGAGAAATCGACAGGTTGAAACAGATGCTGATATCCCTGTGTGAGGTTGTTGAGGAGAATCTCCGCCGGGCGGTCGAATCGATCAGGCAGCGGGACGCAAATCTCGCCAAGACGGTGATCGAAATGGACGTAGAAATCGACCACATGGAAGTTGATATGGAAGAGGAGTGTCTGAAAATCCTGGCACTGTATCAGCCGGTTGCCATTGATTTGCGGTTCATAATCACCGCTCTGAAGATTAATAATGACCTGGAGCGGATTGGTGATTTGGCCGTCAATCTTGCCGAACACAGCACATTCCTTGCCGGTCAGCCGAAAACAGATGTTCCTTTTGACTTTGACGCAATGACAGAAAAAACGGAATTGATGCTTCGGAAAAGTCTTGATGCTCTCGTGAAGATGGATTCCAAACTGGCGTATGAGGTTTGCGCCGACGACGACGAAATCGATGCAATGGACCGCCAGATGCAGTTAATGGCGCAGGAAGCAGTTCATACGCACCCGGAGCAAACCGAATGTCTAATGCACTTGCGCTCGGCGTCAGGCCACCTGGAGCGTGTAGCGGACCATGCTACTAACATTGCCGAAGATGTGATATACATGATCGAGGGCCGAATTGTCCGGCACAAGGCCGAGGACTACAAGTAGAGTAATCATTTTCCGAACAATAAACTGGTTGCACGGAACCTATGTCTTCATCGAATCCAGCTCGATAAAAGCTATCGGCAGGAAGATAAAGACCGGCAGCCACGCCCACAACTCCGGCATCACCTTATCAAAAACAACCTCCGTGGCGAGTATTTTACAGGCAAAACTTGTGATAAAACACGCTCCGGTCAGGGCAAAGCTGATCATTACGACAGACTTCACCGATTTAGGATCGCGACAAACCAGTAAAGGCAGGCTTATCATGAGCATCACAAAGTTTATGAGCGGATCGGTAATGCGGAAATGCTTCTGGCTGGAAAGCTGAGCTATGTCTCTAATTTGAATTTTTTGTGCTTCAAGAGCCGTTAATTGTCGCAAAGACAACAGAGTCTTATGCTCGGATTCGCACCTGACCGGGATGTCTTTTGCCGTGATGTCACTGGCATAAAAAGCTATCGGTTGGGGACCTTTTCCGGAGCCTCTTTCAGTCAGCAGGCCGCCAGAGACCCACTCGCCGGTTTCCGGAGACTGGCTATACAAGTCCCATCGATTTGTTTTATCATTATAAACCGCCTTTTCAGCATCTATGCGCCCGGTTACTTCCCAGATGCCGGCCCTTGTGGTAATAGGGCGGCGCAGGATGATGGTGGGATTATGTAGAGTTGATGTTTCTACGTCGAATTTTAGGGAGCAGATGAGTGAACCTTTGCCGTCACTGATGAATCTCACTCTATACGATTCCTGGCCGGGAATATCATTGTGGCTGCGTACGAGCTTGTCCGCGAGCGGGGGTATTATAAATTCCTGGTCGATCACCAACACACCGGTCAACAGCAGCGCGAGAAGCACTATCGGGAAAATTATACGCTTCAAGCTGACGCCCGAAGCCATCACGGCCACCAACTCGTTATGACGGACCATTTTGCCGAACGAAAAGGCCGCCGCTACTACGGTTATCATTCCGGCAAAATCCCGAAAGTAAAGGGCGTTGTTAAGAAGGTAAAATGTAAATATGTTTTTGATAACAACCGCGGTGCCAAGGTCGGTATGCTGCGTGAACTCGTCTAAATTCACGAATAGATCAATGATTATTCTCAGCCCCACCAGCACGCAAAAAGCTATGCAGTAGCCTATCAAAAAGTTCTTCGCAACGTATCTGTCCAATATTTTCATAATTTGGTCCCACATGTTGCGGGGCTTAGATGTTCATATTCAATCCCGGTTTTACCGGGGCATTGTCATTAACTTAATTTTTCAACAAGTGGCGGTATATCACAAGAACCAGGAGTAATAGAAATGCCAATCCCGCCCATATTACAGCTATGCCTGTAGTGCTTTCTGAGCCGTGGCTTTTGATAAGGTTTTCGCCGCTTATGATACAGACTATCAGAACCGCGGCAGGGATACAACTTGCGCCGAAAGCACTGAGCAGATGTCCGCCTTTTTTTATTATGCCCAGGCCGATACCGATCAATATCATTGGTATGCAGCCTGCTCCGAATGCCATCCGGGTATGTATCTCAGCTTTTATTCGCACCAATGCATAGCGTATTTCTGCCCCAAGTTTATCTTGTAAATGGCTCAGACTTTTGCTCGGTCGCAGTCCTAATAGTTGTGACAAATCGGAAGTCAATTTTTCAACTCTCAATGAACCACTTTCGGTTTTAAATTCATTTGCAGCGACCTCTGCGGCCCGGGGCGGTAACAAACCGCGAATAATAAACCGCATCATCAATTCATCTGATCCTTCCTCCCTTGCATTGTAGATATCCATAGTTAAAGTCGGCGCAAGCTTATCGCCCTCGATATGCAGCAGGGCTTTCTCGCATATTAAAGTGCGTAAAGTTTCTTTGCTGTCAGTATTATATTCTATGACGACTATTTCGTCTTGGCCTGAGATTTCTACTTCTTCATCTTGTGCACTGCATTGACCGGCGATAAATTTAACTGAGTTGGGCATTCCAAGCAGCTCATAGAATCCGCCGGCATCATCTGCACTTTCCGGAGGTATTTTTTTGCGTTTGGTTATTCCGGTGTTAATATCTTGCGCTAATAACTCTATGATGACTTGAGCGTAAGTCTCGCGTGCCAGTTTCTCGATCGGGTAAAAGTTCATCAAGTCAGCTTTGATTTTTCTCATTTCATCTATCTTTTTGAATTTTATCTCGTCGCTTAACATTGAGCCGAGTTCCGCCGTCACCGCCCCCCATTCCGCCCCTGCCTCAGACTCTGCGCCCATTTGACCTGACTTGTATGCTAATATCCGTACTTCGTTGAATCTTTCATGCGGATTGAAGCTTACTTTGGCAGCTTCAGCGGTAAAAATGTTTTTTATTTCGTTGTTTTTCTTCTCGATTACAATCACGCCCGAGAGAACATCTTTTTCGAAGTCGGTATGGTCGGCATAAATCAGGTAGCGGTAGTCCGGCGGCAGCTCGTAATATCTTCTTCGCTGGATATTACGGAAAAGTATTTTCTTGGCGTCGGTCTTAAGAGATTTTTCCGCGCGTTGCACAAAAACAGGCATCACGTAGAAGCTTAAAAGCAGGTTTGCAACCGCCACTATAATCGCCAGAACCAGCCCGGGATAAACCAGCCTTATCAGACTTATTCCGCTCGCCCTGCAGGCGTCAAGCTCACTATCGCCCGCGAACCGTCCGTAAACCAGAGAGCACGCGAACAACGCGGCCATTGGCAGCACGAAAGTCAGGGTTATCGGCAGAAAATAACCCATAAGATGGAGCACTTGCCGAGGTCCGACGCCGTATTCCTGGACCGGCTGCAGAATACTACCCAGGCTAAGCATTAGCGTAAGAGCAACCACCGCTAATATAAAAACCCGGAAAAGCTCCCGAAATATATATCTATGCAATGTAAAAAGCATTTTATTATTTAATCCTTAGCTACCAACGGCAAAGGCTGAGTCAATTATAGTCTTACCAAAAAGATTTTGTACAGCTTTTGCAAATCACTATTTGATCCTGTTGAGCCGTTTTATGGAGCAACCTTATTTTTCTATAGGATTCGTTTTTCCAGATTTCAGATATCGGTGTTTTATTTACATCTCCTAAGATAACCTGGCCTTCGTAGTCGAGGCAGCACAAAGCGACTTTGGCGCTGGATAACACCGTAAATGTCTGCCATACTCTCGAACACGGTTTCCTTATTGCGGATTTCTCGGCGTGATCCATTCCCGAATCGGTCCAGTTGTGTATCTTGCCAAAGGAAAATCCGTCCACGCAGTTCTCCAGCGACCGTATAGTTTCGTTTTTATCCGATGTGCTGCAACAGGCAACCTTTATTTTCAACGGGCTTTTCTTGAGATCCCTTATTCGAACCAGCTCCTTGATATTTTCTATTATTGTATCGAACTTGAGCGGAGGCCGTATCCGTTCGAACTCTTCCTGTGTGGCCCCGTCAAAACTCACTTTAATTTGATCAAGTCCAGCATCCATAAGCTCATTAGCCTTGTCGGCCGTCAGGAGTGAACCGTTTGAAAATATAGCCACTCTTTTAATGCCTTTTTGCTTGGCATATCGCACACGCTTAGCTAAATTTTTATCAAGTAACGGCTCGCCGAAATTGTGTAAATGAACATTGCCGCAATTATATTTGGAGCATTCATCTATTATATTTTCGTAAATGGCGTCATCCATGTGACAGACCGGCCGTTGCATTTGGCGATGCGGGCAGATAACACATTTTGCGTTACAGGCGTTAGTCGTTTCGATCCGTACAGTATTCGGGAAGTTGCTTAGTGCGAGGTTGAATGCACTTCCTACGAGAGAGCAGGATATTCTTGACAGTTGTCCGCTGTTCCGTTTTGTTTTGTTAACCACTATTTGTCCTTTTTCAGGCTCATCCGGTACTGGTTGTCAAATTGCTGAGGACATCCCCAAATTGCCTGCCCATTCGGCGTAAAAACCATGCCGTCAATTTCCAACCGTCTATTTTGAAGCTTCAATTATCAACAGTAGACAGCATTTTGCAACAAAATTCCCCGCCGTTGCCTTATGGACTCATACTATAAATCTAATAACTTTCTGGTATTCTCATTATTTTCTCATTTGTTGCTTTGTATTATTATAGAGTGTGCGGCCCGTGAAACCCGCGATAGTATTGACCGGTGTGAAACGAGGTCGCAATCGTTGGTAAAATGGCGAGTCGAGCGTTTCGACTTATGTAGCAAAGCGATTCATGAGAAAGGAGCAGATTATGTTAAATCGGCGGATAACAACAGCTTTATTGATGTTGGGCCTTTTTGGTGTTGGAGTAGCTACCTTGTCGTGCGCTGCCGAGGCGAAATTTCAGGACAACTTCAACGTCGAGAAAACCACCCTGGCGAACAAAGGCTCGAACACCTACATGATCCTCAAGCCGGGTTACAAACTGACCCTCTCAGATGGCAAGGACACTCTGACGATCACGGTCCTGGACGAGACGAAAATGGTCGACGGCGTAAGAACACGCGTTGTCGAAGAACGCGAGACCAAAGGCGGCAGACTTGATGAGGTCTCCCGCAATTATTTCGCCGTCGATAAGGCCACCGGTGACATATATTATTTCGGCGAGGATGTTGACATATACGATGCCGAAGGCAAAGTTACCGGCCACGAGGGAGCCTGGCTTTCCAGTCTTAAAGATGCGAAGTTCGGCCTGATGATGCCCGGTAAAGCCAGGGTGGGCAGCCGGTATTACCAGGAGATGGCGCCGGAGGAAGCTATGGATCGAGCGGAAGTTGTCAACGTCAGCGAAACGGTTAAAGTGCCCGCGGGGACGTTCACGAAATGCCTGAAGACCAGGGAGTCGAGCGGCCTGGAGAGCGGCGTCGAGGACAAGCTGTTCGCCCCCGGTGTCGGCCTGTTGAAGGACGGCGGTTTTAAACTGACGAAAATCAATGTCGCGCTGCGCGATACGGCTTTACCCGATTCGGTGGCGAAAACCTTCAAAGCAACATTCCCTAACGCTGAGATTCTCAAGGCGGAAGTGGAAGCGGAAGACGGCGTCGCTGTCTACGACTTGGAATTTATGGATGGGGCGACTGGAAAAGAAACGGATATCACAGCCGACGGAACCATGCTGGAGTTTACGATAGTAGTCGAAGCTGAGGATGTGCCGGCCGCAGCGATGAAAACTGTCCGGCGGGCCGCCGAAGGTTCAGTGATCGGGAGGATCGAGTATATCGAGATCAGCTATGAGACCAAAAACGGCAGGGTTGTCAAACTGCCCGAAACCGTAATCAATTATGCCGTTGAGATGATCAGGGGCGATAAGACCACGGAGATTGTCGTCAATCCCGATGGTACCATGGTCGAGCCGGCCGGGTGGGACGACGCAGAGGAACAATAGGATGTTGGCTATCGACTCGCCCGGTCGAACTAACAACTGAGAATCCGGCTCTGCGCTGATACTGAAATCATGTCACGGGATGTTCAGCGGATCGATATCTTTAATTTTGTCGGCATAAATCTGGTGCGGATATTTGCTCAGCAGCTCTTTGCCGTATCGGGCAATCAAAGCTTTATTCTGTTCGCTCATTATTCTGCTTCTGATTTGCCCATCCATATTAGTTGAATATGGTCTCTCTTTGCCTGGGGCCTTTTCCAGTATCTTGACGATGCGCCAACTAATCCCCTGTTGGTAAAAACCCTTCACGGGCCCGATGATTTGATTCGGGTCGCCGGCCCATAAATCCTTCCAGAACAATCCTTCGCTGCCGGGATGTGTAGTGAAAGGTTTACCCTTTTTTTCGAGAGAGAATTGTTGCCTGACCGCTTCGAAATCCTTGCCGCTGCCAAGTGTGGCTCTTGCCTGTTTGGCGGCCTTAAGGTTCTGGCACCATATCAGGTCGATCTTCAGGCTTTTGCCTGTTCCGAACGATTCTTTGTTTCTGCCAAAGTAGGCGATGATCTGCTCGGTTGTCGGTTCTTTAATTTCCTTACGCTTTGCGGATAAAGCTTCACTGAACAGCCTCCTGTCCTCATAATCTCTTACCTGTTTCAACAGATCTTTATTCCGGTCGAGTCCGAGTGTTTTGGCCTCGGAGACCAGCAGCGGCATTCGCAGGGCCCGCTCCAGCAACTGGTTGACGCCTTGCGGAGTATTCAGATCTTGCGGACGACGCGGCGGGACAATATCACAGAGCGCTTGGAACCAGTCTTTCAGTGTTATCTTTCCGGAATTATACTGTGCCAGCACAATGTTTTTCTCGCTCTGTGTCAATTCCACTTTCACCTGAGAGGTTTGGATCCATGACGCTTTGCGGGTTTGCTTCGGACGATGTAACAGCCTCTCGTGAATCTGGATGGCTCGCGGGAAATTCTGGCTTAACTTTTTGACACCGGACTTGCTGTATATCTGGCGGTAATACTGATCCAACATTGTGCTGGTTTTTGCTCTTTCGATCATCGTTTTCGCTCGTGCCTTGTCCAGCTTGGGATCGGCCTGCATTTTCCGTGTTATTTCATCGGCCGTGATATTGATTTTGCCTTGTATGATCCTTTGGAATAACAGATTGACAAGCTTTCTATCCATGAACCTTTTGACCGAAGTAGTGATCGCTTCATTTTTGAGATAACCCTGCGCGCGGGCTTCGATTATCATGGCTTTCTCCGCGAGCATTTTCATAAGCACCGTTTTGGCATCGGCCGGCTTGGCATTCTCATCGTAGCTATCATGGTCATAGGGATAAAGCTCGGTCATCAGCTTCTTCTCAAGCTCTTCTCTTGTAATCACGTAATAAGCTATTCTCGCAACGGTAACCGGCTGCTCTCCGGCTGCTTGAGTACGGGCGGTTGGCGAACCGCCCCTTCCAGGCCGTGCATTTGCCTGCCGCTCGGCACTGAATGATGCTTCTGTGAAGCAAAAATAAAAAATTGCCGCTAATAGCCATAAAAAAGTGACCGTAAGTTTATTTGAAAATAACTTTATCATTTGTCTTTTTCCTTAGTTTCAGATGTGGACCTATTTCGCCGAACACTAATTATACATTTCGGCCATTTTAGCCCTAAATAACAGTTTTTACATGTTCCATTATAACTTTTCCGCTGAAATTAGCGAGACTAAATTGCTGCAACCGGTCATTTACCATAAAGAATTGCAGGGTGGACTTAGCTCATAACTGATATAGCGACAAGCCCGATTTTTGTGTTTGCGTCGAAAATCGACAACCTTTACAATGACTTTAAGTAAGCAATGAGAAATAGTGTTGTCAACCGGGTTCTGAGCAGTCGAGCCTGATTTTGGAGTGATATATGTTCTCGAACATGACAAATAAGTCCACCAGTCATAAGTATTTTTGTGCTCTTGTGCTGCTGTGCTGCTGTGCACTGTGTTTTGCCGACAGGATTGTCCTGAAAGAAGGTCAGATTATAACCGGCAAGATACTCGTGGAAAAGCAAACGCAGTTGTACGTCGATATCGGCATAACGGTCCTGACAATTCCAAAGGACAAGATACTCGAATACAAGTACGGCGAGACTACCGAAGCCAAGGACGCCGATGCCAATGATGTGGGCATCGAAGCCGCCTCGCAGCCTGTCGAAAATGCATCTAATCGGCTCTACAAAACCGCCAATCTTAAAAAGACAACTATTGAGAAATCGGTGGACACAGTCTCCGAGGCGGTTGTAAAAATCTCGTCTCCGGGCGGTTCAGGTTCCGGCTTCTTCATTAACGAAGATGGATTCCTGATAACCAACTATCACGTAGTAGAAAAGGAAACCAGGATCGAAGTTACGGTGTTCCGGAAAGCGAAGAATGGGTTTGAAACAAAAAAATTCAAAAAGGTAAAAATAGAAGCCATCAATCCCTTTGTTGACCTGGCTCTGCTGAAGGTCGAGGACCTCGGCGACACGAAGGTCCCGTTCGTTTATCTCGGTGATATCAGCCGTATCAAAGCGGGCGAAGAAGTTTTTGCAATCGGCAACCCGATGGGGCTCGAAAGAACCGTCACCAACGGCGTCATCAGCACGAAAAACAGGGCCTTCGAAGGGCTTCTGTATATACAAACCAATGCCGATATAAACCCGGGCAACTCCGGCGGCCCGCTGTTCAATCTGGCCGGTGAGGTCATCGGCGTGACCAATATGGGATATATATTTCTCGGCGGTCTCGGCTTTGCCATACCGGTCAACTACGTAAAACATTTCATAGAAAACCGCGATGCTTTCGCCTACGACAAAGATAATCCCAACTCCGGCTACAAATACATCCAGCCCAACCGAAGACGAAATAAAGCCAGGCCGGATTTCCTGAAGAAAAAGGATTGAGCCGAAGAAGACCGGGTATTAGGTGCAATAATGTTACAACGGACTCAGAGGCCAATTACGTTCTGTGAGTTCTCTGACCAAAGAGATGGAGCACCGGTAAGACGGCACCTGCCGGGATTCACGCTGGTAGAGCTGCTGGTTGTCATCGCGATTATCGCCCTTCTCACCGCGCTTTTGCAGCCGGTGCTTTCTCTGGCCAGGGCAAAGTCTCGAGAAATCGCCTGCCTGAACAATCTCAAGCAGCTTCAGATCTGTGCGAAACTCTATTCGCTGGATAATGACGACTTTTTGCTGCCGAACCGAAACGTTTACTTGCTCGACACCAGAGCGCGCGCACCCGGCTTCAGTGATAAAATGACATGGTGTTCCGGCCTGGCGCCTTTCGATACTACCACGGAAAATATCGAGCGCGGCTTGCTCTTTCGTTACAACAAATCAACCGGCATCTACCGGTGCCCATCCGACAAGTCACGAGTTCGGACGCCGAGAGGGCAAATTCTGAATCTCAGGCGGACGCGCAGCTACAACCTGAGCCAATCCATCAACGGCTTGCCGTATCCAGACAATACAGCTTACATCCCGAGCTTTGCCAGGGAATCCGACATCGACGATCCGTCGCCGTCGGAGCTGTTATTCTTCGTCGATGTCCACGAAGAGAGTATTTACGATTCCCATTTCGGCATCCCACCTCGATATTGGGGATCCGCCGCCGAACAGCCAAGGTGGTGGGACCTGCCAGCCGGCCGGCACTCGCAGGGGGGGAACTTCTCATTCGCCGACGGCCACGTCGAGCACTGGCGGTGGGCCAGGCCGAAAATCTTCACCGAGTTAGGCCAGCCCGTCGGGCAAGACGGTGAAATCGAAGACTTCCAAAGAGTTCAGCGAGGCGTCAAATCCGCTACACAATGAACTCACAAGCAGGATTTAATACCAAATACGATTAAATTGTGCACTTTTGTCATTTCGACCGGAGGGCCACGAAGTGGCCAGAAGCGGAGAAATCTGGTATACGAAACCAATCCATGTATAGTAACCAGATCTCTCGACTCCGCTGTGCTTCGCTCGAGATGACCCAAGCAAGCGCAGTTACTAATCAGAAATCGTATAAGCCGGAGCATGATTACTGAATATCCTTTATTTCTGAATTGGTGCTTCTTCGCCTATATTTTCGATATTCTGATGATAGGATAT
>CAZSOR010000024.1:23701-26406 GCA_964608395.1 uncultured Pirellulales bacterium | reverse complement strand
AAACGCTCTGCGAACTGGGTATATTGAACGGACTTGACCTCGGTTTTTTCCAGTTCGTCGATTTTCTCGACAATATTGCGAAGTGCCTTCGCATCGTCGGCCCTGCCGTAAAAAGCGCCCGTTCTTTCCGCGATTGCCTTGAGCAGTCCTTCGTCGAGCTGCTGACCTGTCGGCATCTTATATGTTCCGAGCGGCGTCTGAATCGATGTATAAGCCTGCGACGAGCCGATGCCGATCGTGTAGATTTTGATGCCCCACTTTTTTGCCAGCTCGGCTGCTTCGAGAGGATCATATTGACCCGCGTTGTTGATACCGTCGGTTAGCAGTATCACTACCTTGCTCTTGATTTTAAAGCCGCTTTCATCGGCGTCCGAAATCTTTTCGCCTGACGAAACCAATTGTTGCTTTCTTTGCTGGATTTCTTCTTCGGCTTTTTGCAATCTCGCCGCACCTAAGGCGATTGCATCGCCGATGGCCGTGCCGTCTTCGCTGCGTATTGTGACAATCTCGGTTTTCTTCAGGAACTCAAGCAGCACGTTGTGGCTGTGAACCAGGGGGCATTTGGTATCAGCATACCGGGCAAAGCTGATCAGGCCTATCAAGTCGCTGCTTCTGCCCTTTAAATCCTTTTTATCGCCCTCGATGAAATCGGATAATACATTTTTGACAACCTCCAGGCGGTTGAGCTTGTCTCCGTAGTAGTCCATTTCGGTTTGCATGCTGCCTGAGTGGTCGACGACGGCCTCGATAGCGACACCTTCGGTGGATATTTCCGCCAAGACAGTTCCCTTTCTCGGGCGCGCGAGAGCCACGATAAGCAGCGCCACGCAAAGAAGTCTTGCGATCGTCAGCAGAGGTCTGAGTCTAATCCGCCACGAAACCAGGCAGCCCTTCATATCCACCAGGCTCGGAAATCTTACCGCGGCCGTACCTTTTCTGCGCAGCATTAGGTACGCCATTAAAGGCAGGACTAAAAGTAAAATCAACGCCCACGGTGAATAAAACGGCATTTATGTGCTCCCAATCGTGACGGCCTCTTCAGAGCCGGTCATCTCTGTGACATCGACCTTTCGCTCGTCGGATTTGGTTTTCTCGATAAAATCTTTGACCAGGTCGAAAGTTTCCTGAATCTGCTGCGTTGTCGGGTTATGTTTGGCGAATTTCACAAGGTCACAATGCTTTAGAAATTCTCCCAGTCGCTGCTTTTCGGCGGCCGGTAGAACTTCCGCATTCGCAAGCTCGGCCAGAAATTCTTCCGTCGTTCTTTCCGGCGCCCTGAGGCTGAAACGGTGCTCGATATAGTGCCTTAGAATATCGCTGATCCGTTCGTAAAATTCCTTTATTTTGCCGGCGCCGACGAGGTCCTCTTTGACCAGGGCTCGCAGCCGTTCATACGCAATCTCATGGGCCGGCCTGAAAATTCTGACAAGTTCCTTGACCCGCTTGCCTCGCAAATACAGCCACAGGCCGGCGGCGGCAGCCACGACAATGGCGCCCAGAGCCCAAATCCACGCAAAAGACTTCTGCCGGGGCATCTCCAGGACATCTTCGATATCGTCTATTTTCAATTCGGCTCGCTGTTCGCCAATCAATGAAGTCACCTCGATATCAATTGGTTCGGTCGTCAATTCGTATTTCTTATCTTCCGGGCCGTTGGCATCATAAAACTCGAATGTGAATGCCGGAATGGGATACGTGCCGGACAGAAAAGGTTCGAGGCGGTACTGGTATGTGCTGACGACGCGATTGTTTGGATCGAGTTTGTCACCGAGATTGTCCCAGTCGACAATCCCGAAGCTTTCGAGCACTTTATCGACCTTCGGCATCCTGACTTCGTAGTCCGGCTCGATTGCAGCTTCAAGCTCCAGCAGGACCGTCTCGGCAATCGTCATTGTAGCTTTATCGGCGCGGACGTGAACGGTTATAGGCCCCCGCTCGTAATTTTTGTCGATTTCGAATTGTGCTTTGTCGGCCTTGCCCTCCGGACTCTTTCCGCATCCTGCGCACAGCCAGAGCACGCCGCAGCAGAGCAGCATATGTAAAACAATCCGGTTTTTAGCTGAATTCCTTATCATATTATTTTTCAGTACTGCTTATTTTGGCGCTCCAGCCGGAGTTTCCTTCGACTCGGTCAGGCCCGCACCGCTCATTGCGGATGTGTGTATAATGACGTTGTGTTTATCCATCATCTGTTTGATGTAACTGCTTTGTACATCCTGGCGTTTCTGGTTGGCGAGCATTGATATAACCTGCTGGCTGACTTCATCAAGCGTTTTCTGCCGTTGAGGGCTAAACGTTTCTACCTTAACGATTTCCCAGCCCTTCTCGGTTTTGAAAGGCTCGTTCAGAACTTTCGGGGCGTCGCCGGCGAATATTTTTTTGTTCAGCTCTTCATACGTCCCGATACCGGGGATGGAAGAATCCTCTTGAACTTCCGGTTCGATCTTGCCGGCCTTTTCTTTGGTACTTTCATCTTTCGAGAACTGTTTTGCCAGTTCGCCGAAATCTTCGCCGCCCTTAATCCGGCCGATCAGCTCGTTCGCCTGCTGCTGATCTTCGAGAAGCATGTGACTTATTTTTGCCCTGGCCGGTTCGATAAATATATCCTTGTTGGCCGCATAGTATGTCTGAACGTCGGTCTCTGTAATGTTTATTTTACTTGCAAGCTCTTTGTTCATTAAAAGCTGGCTCAGAGCGCCGCGCGT